>NZ_JPIL01000013.1:0-203881 GCF_000742455.1 Vibrio sp. OY15
ATCCGTCCCCCTCCACCATATTGAAGAAGCCAGCTCATTGAGCTGGCTTTTTTCGTTTCAGGATCTTGATAGCATAGTCCTACTACCACGAACCTTTCACTCCTCACCGAAACTCTGCTCGATTTAATACCTATCACAGTAAATAAGTGATCAGAAATAGCGTAGGGAAAATGCTTGAGAACAAGGCGCAATTTTTCGATAAGTAGTTATTCTGCAATCAAAAATTGCAACGCAGTTATCGAGTATTTTAACAAGCTAGAATGACCAGTTATTTACTACGATTGGTATAACCTATACTCAATCTCACTAAAGCAACCAACCCCATGTGAAGCTCCACAAACAAAAGGCTGAGGAGCAGATCTTTACCCTACAAACAATGTACTAGCTATTTTGATTTTGTTAGTTCGTATGGCCTTAATATGAATGTTCAATATAACTAGGAAAACACTTGAGGACTTACTAGAAAAAGTGGGTTCGCAAAATTACCAAACGGACTCAATTAGTGATGTTTGTATAAAAACACGTACAAGAAATATAAATGATAGATACAAAAAATCCCGCAGGGGATGCGGGATTTTTACTAGTGACTAAATTGGTTTAAAGGTGACTAGCCTTGAATACCAACGATTAACCATGGCGCATTAGGCGCAGTCAAGTCACGCTCTAGGTGCCAGATATCTTCGATTTCTTCTTCAACACCTTCTACTGTGTCACGGTAACGACCGCTAAACTGCAGACTAAGCTGTGCTTTATTTGCATCGTAATCAGCACGGACGATCTCCGCATCAACGTACATTACGTCAGTATGCTGCTCACCGTCGAGCTTCGCGCGCTCTGCTTTTAGGTCTTCAAACAAGCTTGGAGAAACATATTCTTCAATAGTTTCTAGCTGGTTGTGATTCCACGCACCTTGCAGGATTCGATAGTGTTCACGAGAACCATTAATGAACGCTGCTTGGTCAAAACCCGGTGGGTAGTTATGTGGTACGTCTGTTTGAGCGCCAAAACCACCAAAGCCACCATTATTTGTGTTTGGTTGTTGCTCAAAGTTTTGCATGTTTGGTTGCTCAAACTTAGATGCGTTGCCACCAAATGCAGGCTGTTGACGATGCTGGTTCATACTGCCCTGCTTCGCACCTAGCATACCGCGCATTAGTTTAAAGATGACAAAGGCAATCAAACCAATAATTAGGATATCCATAAACTGGATACCTTCAAAAGCACCGCCAAAGAATGCAGCAAGTAGACCACCAGCAAGAAGTCCGCCTAGCAGACCACCCATAAGGCCTTTCTTACTTGAAGACTTTGTCGTCTGATCTTTGCCGACCGTATTGGTGTTTTGTTGCTGTTGTTTCGGTGCTGGTGCGGTTTTGTAGCTCTTACCGAAAGACTTACTGCCACCAAACTTCTTCGCTTCCGCGATAGGCGTTACAGCAACAGTAAACATCAATAAAGCAACAATAGAAAATAAACGTTTCATCGTTATCCTTAAAGTTAGCTATCTAAGATAGTGCCCCATTTTCAAGACGAAACAATCGTTGTTTCAAACAGTAGCACGCCAAAGATGATTTTTAAGTCATCATACTCTGTATACCGATTGATGAAAATAGCTTATAGAAGCTGACATGTATCAGAATATTGCCAAAAATGCAGACTGCTCACACTGCTTACAATTCAGCTGAAGGCGCTTGATCAATGTAAAAAAAAGTATGGAATAAGTTCACTAATACTCCAGATTGTTTTACTTGAATTAGAATCAGTGACACAGCTCAGAATCCTACACCTTGAGGGCACTTGGACACATTGCCTTGTTGACGGTTAATAGGTAGCTGACTATCATATTGAACGATGTTCAATAAAGTAGTTTGAGAGTATGGCGCGCAGAAACGATCACACCCGAGAAGAGTTAGTGAATTTGACGTTAACAACGGTCAAAAACTTTTTAGATGAGAATTCTTACCACGAACTCAGTCTTCGTAAAATCGCTAACATGATTGGTTACGTGCCAAGCACATTGGTAAATGTTTTTGGTAATTATAATTTGTTGTTGCTTCATGTTGTCGCTCAAACTTTAGATGAGTTATCTCAAGAAGCACGCAAAGCGACTAATGACAGCAAAGACTCCCATCAAGCGCTTTTTGAACTCGCTTATTGCTACCACGATTTTGCTCAAAAACACCCATACCGTTGGCAGTTAGTGTTCGAACACAACATGAATGGAGCAGAACTTCCGGAATGGCATGCCAAACGTATCGATGGTATGACGGGAATGCTAGAGTCACTATTGGCTCAAATCGCACCACATCGTACTGAATCCGAAGTGATTCAAGCGAGTCGAGTCCTTTGGTCTGGCGTACATGGCATTACTTTACTCAGTGTCGATGATAAGTTTTTCTCTAGTGAACCGATTGATGGCAAAGAGTTGATCAGTAATCTTCTTTCCAACTACCTCACGAACTGGTAACAAAGGATTATACATGTCATCCGACAGACAGCCGTCCTTACTTACGCAGAGAAAATTCCTGCCCTATTTCATTACTCAATTTTTTGGCGCTTTCAACGACAATATTTTTAAAAACGTTTTGCTGTTGTTTGTCGCATTCGCTGGCTCCAGTGCACTGCCTATTTCGAGCAATTTGTTCATCAACCTTGCGGCAGGCTTGTTCATTCTACCGTTCTTTCTGTTCTCTGCTTCCGCTGGCGTATTAGCCGACAAATATGAAAAGTCATGGTTTATTCGTAAGGTCAAACTATTTGAAATAGCCATCATGCTGTTAGGTGCCATCGGATTCATAACCGAAAGTTATGGTGTGCTTTTATTGCTACTGTTTTTAATGGGCACACAGTCAGCATTTTTTGGCCCAGTTAAATATGCCCTTTTGCCTCAAAAGTTAAATGCTAAAGAGTTAGTGCCCGGCAATGCTCTTGTTGAAGCTGGTACCTTTATCGCCATCCTTATTGGCACCTTAGGCGCTGGGATTATAGCCTCTGCAGACAACGCAAAATACCTCGCCGCATTTTGTGTCGTGATCTTCGCATTGTTAGGCTACTTGTCGAGCCGCTCAATCCCCTTTGCTGCAGCCAGCGCGCCCAATCTCTCTTTTCGTTGGCAACCATACAAGCAAACCAAACACACGCTCTCTATCGCCAAATCCGATCGAGTTGTTTTTCAATGCATAATGGCAATAAGCTGGTTTTGGTTTTTAGGCGCCGCATATCTAACACAATTTCCGAATTTCACTAAGATTTACCTAAATGGCACCGAGAGTGCGGTGTCTTTCTTGCTCGCTCTATTTTCCATTGGTATCGCGCTAGGGTCGCTACTTTGCAATTGGATCTCAAACCATCGTATCGAAGTCGGTATTGTGCCAATTGGTGCCTTTGGCATTACGGTATTTGGGTACCTAATGGCCACTTCCATTCCCAATGATCTACCTACTTTCCATAACTTTGTAGACTTCTTTAGATATGAGCCTTTTTGGCCATTATTTTTCTACCTATTGATGATTGGCGCTTCGGGCGGTTTGTTTATCGTGCCTCTTTACGCATTAATGCAGCATCGAGCAAAGGAAACCGAACGTGCTCAAGTCATCGCAGGGCTCAACATTTTTAACTCTCTGTTTATGGTCGGCAGCGCTGTCTTAGGTATTGTGTGCCTAAGTGTAATCAAGATGACAATTCCTCAGCTGTTTGCATTGTTAGCCGTTTTAAATTTCTTAGTCGCCGCTTACATCTTTTTGCAAATTCCTATTTTTGTAGTTCGCTTTGTCATGTGGATGCTTACGCACACCATCTATCGAGTTAAGCATAAGAATCTACACAACCTACCCGAGCATGGTGGGGCATTGATTGTATGTAATCATGTAAGCTACATGGATGCATTGCTACTTAGTGCCGTATGCCCAAGGTTGATTCGTTTTGTGATGGAGGAAGATTACGCCAACCTACCTCCTTTAAGGCGCTTTTTACGTCGAACTGGGGTAATTCCAATTTCAGCGAGTAACAGAAGCTCTATCAGACGTGCATTTAACGATGTGGAAGCTGCGCTAAGCGAAGGTCATATCGTCTGTATTTTCCCTGAAGGAAGATTAACTTCAGATGGTGAAATGAATGAATTCATGCGCGGTATTGATATCATTCTACGTCGTAGCCCAGTACCCGTCATACCTGTTGCACTTAAAGGCTTATGGGGAAGCTATTTCAGCCGCGCAAAAGGTCGCGCATGCTGTGGCTTACCGACTCGATTTTGGTCAAAGCTAGAAATTGAGGCAGGACAACCGGTGCCACCAAATGAAGCAACGGCAAAAACAATGTTCGATAAAGTGCATCAACTTAGAGGCGACTGGCGATAAATACACTTGAACACATGTTTAGGATAACTGAACATGTGTTCAAATCATTAAGACAAACTGACCACACCCAGTGCGATATACTCTCCCTTTCATTCACAACAGCGAATAAAAACCTTGAATAGAAACTACCTCCTGTTTGGATTGGCGTTACTTTTTTGTTTAACCCCCTTTGCCTCCTCTCCCATTGCTCTAGTTATCGGTTTTCTACTCGCAAGTTTTGGTTTTGTGCCTTCCGAGCTGCCCATCGCTTCTTTTACTAAAAAGCTGCTGTCTTACTCGATTATTGGCTTAGGCTTTGGCATCAACTTTGAGCAAGCACTTGCAGTCACATCGGATGGTATCGGCCTGATCATCGCCACTATTACAGGCACACTGATCATGGGTACTCTCATTGCCAGGGTACTTAAATTGGAGCGAGTAACCGCTTACTTAATCTCATCAGGTACTGCAATTTGTGGTGGTAGCGCAATTGCTGCTGTGGCACCTGCGATTAAAGCGAAAGACGAGCAGATTGGATTAGCACTGGCAACAGTGTTTGTCCTGAACTCCATTGCACTCTTTGTGTTTCCTGTGATTGGACATGCTTTAGGGCTAGATCAACACACGTTTGGCACATGGGCTGCGATTGCCATTCATGACACATCTTCTGTTGTCGGGGCTGCCTCGGCCTATGGGGAAGAAGCACTAACGACGGCAACAACATTGAAACTCGCGCGCGCTTTATGGATCATTCCTGTTGCTTTGATCAGTGCCATCATCTTTTCAAGAGGCCAAAAAGAGAATGGAAAGAAAAAACTAGCTATCCCTTATTTCATTTTTTGGTACTGTGCAGCTATCGCGTTTAGCGACTTCTTTCCTCAATTTGAAATGGTCTATCACGGCATTTTCATTGGAGCAAAGCAAGCGTTGGTTGTATGTCTGTTCTTGATAGGTTGCAGCATTTCAATTTCAAAACTAAAGTCTGCTGGAGCTAAGCCACTGTTGTTTGGTGTGACTCTGTGGGTGTTAATTTCGACCACTTCTCTGAGTTGGTTACTGTTTTAGATATTGGTGGTCTGCTTATCGCGTTGAGGGGACGGTATTTCCCGTTTGCTATTTTTGTATATAACGACCAACGCAATAGCGACCAAAAATGCCGTTAGCTCTGCAAGAGAGCGGGCTAGCCCTTCACTACTTATCGCGATACCAATTTGTAGTGCTACTGCCGCAATTAAAACTAGCTTTGCCATCCTGAACCTTATGCATTTTCTCTCCACGAAGAAGCATAATTATGATTCAGAGTTATAAGGATACGAAATTCTCTTTATGACTAATACATAGCAAAATTGACTAATGCTGAAGTGATGACAACAGCCACTCTTTCACGGCCTTACGTGAAATTTTGATCCCACCTTCTAGTAGAGTTTCTGGCATTACATGGTATCCCACTGGCCATTTAAACTTCTCTAACTTTGATTGCAAGTGCTGGTCATACTCCGACTTGCTGCGCAATCCATTGGTCTGAATCACAGCTACTGGTCTATGACCAAACTCCGCGTCTTCGACTGGAACCACTATACTCTGCACTACACCATCAATTTGGTTCAAAGCGGCTTCAATCTCTTCACAATGGATATTCTCACCACCAGAGATAAACTGATTGTCGGCACGGCCGATTATCTTTAATTCATCACCTTGCCACTCGCCAAGATCCTTGCTGTCAAACCAGCCTTTCTCATCCAGAAATGGGGTAACATGTCCTTGATGGAAATACCCTGCCGCTAATGTCTTACCGCCAACAAAAATGCGTTGGTCAACTAATTTTATCTTACGGTGCTCCAATACATGCCCAGCATTACTGGTACTGTCAATTCTCTTTGCGGTAACGGTAGAGGCCGCCTCCGTCATCCCATAACCTAACCATGTCTCAATGCCTTGCCCTGTTGCTCGTAGTGCCAACTCGTGATCAACGTGGCTGCCGCCCAGTAGCACATGTGTCAATGACAAATGTGCATCATCATCCAATAACCGTTTGAGCTGAGTCGCAACCAAAGAAGCGTGTGATACGCCCTGAACATCATCAACAAGTTTCCCTGAACCGACTTTTAGTGTTGCTCCGACATATAGCCAACGATAGACAATCGCCAATCCAGAGACGTGATACAGCGGAAGCGATAATAGCCAAGCATCTTGCTGAGTGAAAATGAACTCCTGCAACAAGCCCTCTGCAGACGCAAGATGCTGTCGATGTGTATGAACCACAGCTTTAGGCTCCCCTGTAGAGCCAGAAGTAAATACTACTGAAGCGAGCCGGTCATGATGATAGCTATCTTCAGTCAACGAATCACTCTCTTGCTGTGATACTACAGGCGATGAAAGCAATGTTGCCTTGAGTTTTTGTATATCATGTTCAGAAAAGGTCGAAGCGCACTCCTGAGAAAACCAGATAAACCGAGTTTGATCAGGCCTGTAAAGTGTAGCAAGCTTACCCTGCAACTTATCTAGTGGTTGTTCCATGGTCAGCGCAGCGAGCGCACCTAACTGTTTGGAGGCAAGATAAAACAACAGTGTTTCTACTTGGTTCTTGCCAACCAAAGTCAGCACATCCCCCCGAGTTACACCCAAGTCATTCAAATAGTGAGTGTATTGGTCAATACGCTTCGAGAGTTGTTGCCAGTTTAATACTTCTGTTGATGTCTTGAGTGCAATAGAAAAAGGGCTCGTTTGAGCCCAATATTTCCATGGTGCCTTCGCAATATTGTCTACGCAGAATGCCACACAATCTCCTGGTCTTTTAGAGGAAGAACGGGAAGTTCACACTTAGGCCAGCCCTGCTCTAGCTGAGCTTTGAGTAAGCCAATCGTATCCAAACCTGGAACTTCATCAGGCAGCTGCCATTGGGCAAAGCGCGCTAATTGAGTTAAACCGAGACTGGATTCAATGCTCGAGCTAATCACTGCTTTCATCCCCAGTGACTTCGCTTTCTCTATCAGTGTAATACAAAAATCCACTGAACCAATGAGTGTGGGTTTGATGATGATCGTTTTCACACCAGTTAGATCTTCAAGACGGAAATCTTCACGACGAACCGCATCTTGCAATGTTTCATCCCAAGCGATAGCAATACCAGTATTAATCGCAAAAGAGAGACTATCGCCAGGAGAGCGGCACGGCTCTTCTAGAAACGTGATTCGTTGACGCAGAGACGGAGCAATGTACTTAGCGAACTGCTGCGCTTTTTCTGGTGTCCAAGCGCGATTGGCATCGAGTCGAAGCGTTAATTGAGGGATTGATTCAAGAAAAAGGTTCACAAGCATGCCATCGCGAATTGGCTCATAAAGTCCAACTTTCACCTTAGCGACTTTCTTACCTTCCATTTCGTTCAGCTTTGGAATGAGCTCATCTGGGTCGCCAGTGCATAGTGGCGCTGTTTGGTATTTACCTTGTTGTGGTAAGCCACCAGCTAATTCAAGCTGTGCCATCGATAAACCAAACGCAACCGACGGGTACATCTTGGCATAATCCACATCCAACTCTGCTACCCAACGCTCCGCCTGTTCTTGTAGCTGAACACCCGCATCTTCGGTGCTCTCTAAGCTAAAACCAGGAAGAGGAGCGACTTCTCCAAGCCCTGTTTTACCATCTTCGGAAAGCGCAACAACATAACCAACACGTTCGGTTAGCTTGTTGTCACGTAGGATGACACCACTATCCATGGGCAAGCTATAACGATAAATTTTCGCTTCACGCATAATTCAAGTCCTATGTAATGCCGTATATTTGAGCGTTCTGACGAGCAATCCCACCAGCCTCCCAGAGGGCGAGGCGCTCAGGAAAAAAGGAACAGAGGAGCTAACACGCTCCTCATTTAGACGGATTATGGGTTGCGAGGGAATTTATCGAAGTCTGGGCGACGCTTCTCGTTAAAGGCATTACGACCTTCTTGGCCTTCATCAGTCATGTAGAACATCATCGTTGCGTTACCCGCTAGCTCTTGCAGACCCGCTTGACCATCACAATCTGCGTTTAATGCAGCTTTCAGGCAGCGCAATGCCATTGGGCTGTGCTGTAGTACTTCACGACACCAACGAACGGTTTCTTTCTCTAGATCCGCTAGTGGTACAACTGTGTTTACTAGGCCCATGTCTACCGCTTCTTGAGCATTGTAGAAACGACATAGGAACCAAATTTCGCGAGCTTTCTTTTGGCCTACGATACGAGCCATATAAGATGCGCCCCAACCGCCGTCAAATGAACCCACTTTAGGGCCTGTTTGACCAAATTGAGCGTTGTCAGCTGCAATTGTTAGATCACACATCATATGCAGTACATGACCACCGCCAACAGCCCAACCAGCTACCGATGCGATCACTGGTTTTGGACAAGTACGAATATCACGTTGGAAGTCCAATACGTTTAGGTGGTGCGTACCTTGGTCATCTTTGTAGCCGCCGTAGTCGCCACGGATCTTCTGGTCACCGCCAGAACAGAATGCGTCTTCACCTAGACCTGTCAGAATGATCACGCCAACACCAGAGTCGTAACGCGCATCTGCCAACGCATCAATCATCTCTTTTACCGTTTGAGGACGAAACGCATTACGCACTTGAGGACGCGCAATGGTGATTTTCGCGATACCATCTTCAGACTTATGGTAATGAATGTCCTCGTATTTCTCGCCGCAATCTTTCCATTGAACCGGAGCGTAAAGTTCTTCTTCAGAAATGCCTACTGTTTTAGCCATGGTGATTCCCATTGTTCTCGTTACTCTCACCAAAGTGAGACTGAATTATTTGCTTGGTATGTATCGCAAACTGTTTGGGCTGCTCTTGATGGACGTTATGACCAGCGCCTTCAACTTGTCGATACGCCAACCCGCTACGTTGTGCCAGTTGGCTAAATTTTTGGTCTTTCTCACCACACAAGTAATACACTGGTATGTTCTGCTTTTGCAGTGAGGGCAACAAATATGCCTGTTTGGCTAACGATGTCGCCATCAACATATTCGCCACCGCTGAGCCAAGATTATCACTTCGCTTCGCAATGAATGTTTGTCTTTGCTCATGGTTTAGTGAAGAAAACACCGCTTGTTGGTACCAATCGTTCAAAACACGTTCAAGTGGTTCAGTTTTGAAACGCATTGCCCAGCGAGCATCATTCTCTAATCTCACCTGTTTCTCTGACTCAGTTTGAAGCCCGAAGTTTCCCCCTTCAATAATCGCGCCTGCAATATTGAGATCTGGAAAGCATTGATGGGCAATACCATGCATCGCAATGCGGCCGCCCATAGAGTAACCAATCAAAATAAGTGGTTGTTGTGAGGGAAATAATAAAGATAGTGTGGAACCAAGAAGTTTGCAGCAATCATTCAGATCGCTGCAAGAAATAGATTGGCTATGCCCATGACCAGGGAGGTCAACCGTAACACGTTCATATTCGGGTAATGCATTTAAACACGCGAGCCAATCGGCACCGCTACCGAGTAAGCCATGCAAAAACACCAAAGTGGGCAACGTTCTACTTTGGTGTTTTTCTAATACAGGGAAACGTTCAAAGTAAAGCATTCAGACTCTTATTAAATGCCTTGAGTGTCTCAGCAGCTTGGTTAGATGGGGTTTGAACCTCGACCAGCAACGTTCCTTGGCCGTGACATAAATGCTCTTTTACAGATGATTGGAATTGCTCCAGTGTAGAAACATGCAAATACGCCAAACCAAACTGCTTTGCCGCGTGTTCAAACTGATAACCATGAGGCATTTGATAATATGTCGTTCTGCGCTCTGGTGGTACTGGCAACATATCAAAAATCGCACCGCCGTCATTATTAGTAACAACAAGTATCGCCGGCAGTTTATTGTGAGAAAATAGCGCCAGAGAATTGAGATCATAAAGTGCTGCTGTGTCACCGATATACATTAGTAACGGATTACCTCTTGCCCGTTGCACGCCTGATGCCGCAGCAAACAAACCGTCAATCCCTGACGCGCCTCGATTAGTGAAAACCTCTACACCATCCAATTTTCCGTACATATCAACAAGCCGAACAAACAAGCTATTACCCAAGAAAACATCTACGTTTTTTGTGCGCTCGTTGATGTCTGCTGCCAACGCAATTTCGTCAATGGCAGACGCTGAATCAGATAGGAAGGCTTCTGCGATACGTTGATGAACTCGCTTAACGTCATTCGCTAACCTATCAGCCCACCCAGCAAATATTGACTTCTCAAAACTAATGCGAGAAACCCACGTTTTAGGAGGCTCAACCCAGTGCATTTGCGCCAGATGATTTTGGTTATTCCGGTCCATACAAGGTGAGACATACCAATACTGAACGTCTTTACTTTGTTGATTTTTCGATACTTGTTTATCAATCCATTGGTTCAAACGTTTGGAGATGATTCGGCTACCAAATTGGATAATAAGTTCACAAGATTCAAGCTCGTTTGCGAACTCGGGAAGTTGAAGCCATACATCGTAATACGCCCAATCCGAACTGAGACCACTTTGCGGGTCTGCAAGTACTGGCCATCCCATCTTTTGTGCAAATGCCTGCGCCGACTTCGCTTGTTCAAGCGGTAAGCTGCCAATCACAACCAAGCCTTTTTTGTCTGAAAAAGGCGGGATGTTCGCCTGTGACAAATGGCTAAAACGCTGAGTATAAGTGCCGCTTCCTTTTCGCCATCCGGCGACCGAATCTAAGTAGGTTTGATAATCCGCTTTTGCGCCGTTGGAATACAAAGGCTCTGGAAATGCACAATTAATATGAACGGCACTACCCTGCAATTGCTGAGTAAACATCACTTCGTCAACAGAGGTCAGCAACCAGTTAAGCGACGTTGCTAAATTTGGGCTTGGTAAATTCAAACTGGCCGAAACATGATGTGAAAAAATACCCAATTGATTTATCGCTTGGTTTGCACCACAGCCGACAAGTTCTACTGGACGATCTGCTGTCAGCAGCACCAGTTTTTCACCAGTAAGTTTGGCTTCGGCAACCGACGGTAATAAGTTCGCCACTGCCGTACCAGAGGTAACGATAATTGCCACGGGTTCCTGAGTAGCTTTCGCTAAACCAAGAGCCATAAAGCCCAATCCACGCTCATCAAAATGAGTATGAATGGAAAAGTCGGACTGTTCTGCCGCTTCTAAAGTCAAAGGCGTAGAACGAGATCCGGGAGCGATACAAACATGCTTAACGCCAAATCGCTGAAGCTCAATCAATATGGTTTCTGACCAAATTCGATTGAGCACCGCTTGGTCATGACTCATGATGCGACTCCCAATGGCGGATGATCAGAAATCAGCGTAAGTAACGTCGACATTTTCTTATCAAGTTCTGCCCACTCATGTTCTGCAATGGAGCCTGGAACAATCCCTGCGCCCGCAAACAGTTGTACTTGCTCACCGAGCACAAGCGCACTTCTGATTGCGACACAAAACTCTGCACGCTCATGGCTAATGTAACCCATAGAGCCTGCGTACCAGCCGCGTGCAAACGGCTCATTATCCAGTATAAATTGCATCGACTCTTGTCGGGGTAAGCCAGCAACCGCCGCTGTTGGCTGAAGCGCCGATAACAACTGAACACCATTTATCCCCGCTCTTAGACTAGCGTGAATATTTCGCTTAAGGTGCTGCACTTTTCGTAGTCTGACCAAACTCGGTTCAGCTTCCACTTCAACCATTTCAGAATGCGGTGATAGACGATCAATGATGTCGTCCACCACATACTGGTTTTCGTTGAGGTTCTTTTGGTCTTGGGATAACCAATTCGCCAACTCCATATCTTGAGTGGCATTGTCCCCCCGACCAATCGTACCTGCTAACGCTTCGGTATGTAGCTCATGCCCTACGCGAGAATACAAACGTTCTGGCGTAGACCCCATAAAACTGTGCTTACTGTCTAAGCTCAGCATGAAATGGAAGCTATGATGGTTATTTAAGTAACTTGCTTTAAGTAGCTGTGCAGCACTTAATGTGTTATCAAGCTGCACGGTAGAGCGACGCGCTAAAACCACTTTCTTAAAATCATCATTCTCTATACCAGTCAGAACCTTATGAACTAACTCATTCCATTGAGGCTGACTTGGCGTATGAACAATAGAGCGGATGTGAGACGAAATTGGAGCTAAGGTTGCGACCTCACAAACCAGTTTATTCAACCCAGCTAGAGTTCGCGCTTTGTCTTCTGAAATATTAACTGCGAGAGACCACTGTTGGTCAAAACGAATTAACTCAATTTGAGGCAAAAAGAAAAAAGAAGGCATACAGCGGCGATTCTTCTCATGCTGCCCATCAAAAGAGCGCCCGCCCCAAACTCTTTGCCCTTCACCTAGAATGGTATAAGCAGGACCTGGCTCAACAAAAGCGTGCAATTGCCCTAGTGCAACGACCTCTTCACGTGTATCGCGGGACTGCCAATAAAACTTAGGGAAAAGTGGTTGTGCATCAAGCCAATCAATAAATGAGAAATTGGGTTTCTCGCTAAGGGGCTCGACCAGACGTGTTTGATTGCCTTCCGATTGCTGAACTCGCTCGATAATTCTCTTTACGGCTTGATGGAACTGTGACAAATCAACCTCGTTGTATGTGAGGATAAATGGTAACTGACGGCTACTCTAAGTTTAGACCCAAAGCAAATCAAGGTCGTATGCGATCTTTTGCAAAATCCTGTGATAGCAAGCGAGCAAAACTTAACCAGCAGACAGATTATTTACAGATATATATTCTAATAAAAAACAAATTATTGTATTTTAATAAAGAAATTAACGAATTTTTAGGAATTAAACAATGCAAAATATCGGGATGTCGTCAAAACTCGACAATGTCTGCTACGACATTAGAGGTCCTGTACTCAAACATGCTAAGCGCATGGAGGAAGAAGGGCATAAAATCCTAAAGCTAAACATTGGTAACCCTGCCCCATTTGGTTTTGACGCCCCTGATGAGATTTTAGTCGACGTGATTCGTAATCTGCCGACTTCTCAAGGCTATTGTGATTCCAAAGGTATTTACTCTGCTCGTAAAGCTGTGGTCCAACACTATCAGCGTAAAGGTATACGCTCGCTAGATGTCGAAGATGTGTATGTAGGTAACGGCGTGTCTGAGTTGATCGTAATGGCCATGCAAGCGCTATTAAACAATGGCGACGAAATGCTGATCCCAGCACCAGACTATCCGTTATGGACAGCTTCAGTTGCACTATCTGGTGGTAAGCCGGTTCATTATCTATGTGATGAAGAAGCTGACTGGTACCCAGACCTTGAAGACATCAAAAAGAAAATCACACCAAAGACACGTGGCATTGTTCTGATCAACCCGAACAACCCGACAGGTGCGGTATACAGCCGTGACTTCCTACTTGAAGTGATTGAGATAGCACGCCAGCACAAACTGATCATTTTCGCAGATGAGATCTACGACAAAGTGTTGTACGACGGTGCAACACATACCTCAGTCGCTACACTCACTGAAGACGTGCTAGTCATGACATTCAATGGCCTTTCAAAAGCCTACCGTGTTTGTGGTTTCCGTGGTGGCTGGATGTTCCTAACGGGGCCTAAACATCTAGCTCAAGGATACGTGAATGGCTTGGAGCTGCTTTCATCGATGCGTTTATGTGCAAACGTACCAATGCAACATGCCATTCAAACCGCGTTAGGTGGATACCAGAGTATCAATGAACTGATTTTACCAGGCGGACGCTTATTAGAGCAGCGCAACCGAGCGTATGAACTGATCAATCAGATTCCTGGTGTTTCTTGTGTTAAACCTAAGGGTGCGATGTACCTCTTCCCGAAAATCGACACTAAAATGTACAACATCAAGAACGATCAGCAGATGGTTTTAGATTTCTTAAAACAAGAGAAGGTCTTACTGGTGCAAGGTTCCGGTTTTAACTGGCCAAAACCAGACCACTTCCGCATCGTGACACTACCGCACGTTGAAGATTTAGAAATCGCCATTGGACGTTTTGAAAGATTCCTATCAACCTACAGCCAGTAATGAATCACTGGTAGTAATTAGTGCTGATCTCTCATATGCTTAGAGGAACTCCTAGTGAGTTCCTTTTTTACACCAGAAACGGAGAAAGCCATGAAAGAAAGCCATTTTTTCGCCCACCTGGCTCGAATGAAGCTGATCCAACGCTGGCCTTTAATGCGGTCCGTCTCACCAGAAAACGTTTCAGAGCATAGCTTACAAGTTGCTTTTGTCGCTCATGCCCTTGCCCTCATTAAAAACAAAAAGTTCGGCGGCAACCTTAATCCAGAACGCATCGCTATTCTTGCCATGTACCATGACTCCAGCGAAGTATTAACGGGTGATCTTCCAACTCCAGTGAAGTATTACAATCCTGAAATTGCCAAAGAATATAAGAAGATAGAATCGGCAGCGGAACAAAAATTACTCTCCATGTTACCGGAAGAGTTCCACGATGATTTTGCCCCCTATCTTCTTTCTCACTCTGCACATGAAGAGGACGCAAAAATCGTTAAGCAAGCCGATTCCATCTGTGCCTATTTAAAATGTCTCGAAGAACTAAGCGCCGGCAACCATGAGTTCGCTCTGGCAAAAAAACGCTTAGACGTCACTTTGCAAGAACGCAGAACGCCTGAAATGGATTACTTTCTCAATACCTTTGCCCCAAGTTTCGAATTATCGTTAGATGAAATCAGTTAGCTTACGGAGATAATCGTGTCGTTTGAATTACACCCGCAATGGCAAGAGCGCCATGATGATGAGCATAAAATCCGTCGAGACGACCATCGGAGCCCGTACCAACGAGACCGAGCGCGCATTCTTCACTCGGCTGCATTTCGACGCCTACAAGCAAAAACCCAAGTACACGGTAATAGCTTGGAAGACTTTCACCGCAGTCGGTTAACACACTCCTTAGAAGCGTCGCAACTAGGGACCGGTATCGTCGCCCAGTTAAAGAAAAAACAGCCAGAGTTCCGCGATCTATTACCATCAGACAGCTTAATTGATTCATTATGTTTGGCTCACGACATCGGGCATCCTCCATACGGTCATGGGGGAGAAGTCGCTCTAAACTACGTAATGCGCGAACATGGCGGCTTCGAGGGGAACGCCCAAACCTTTCGTATCGTCACTAAGTTAGAGCCTTATACTGAGCATTTCGGAATGAATTTATCACGCCGCACACTGCTTGGTTTGATTAAGTACCCTGCCCTCATTAGTCAAACACGCTCCGTCAAGTTGCCTCAACCAGCCGAGCATCAACGTAAACTAAAAGCAAAAGATTGGAGCCCAGCTAAAGGCATTTATGATTGTGATAAAGACTTATTTGATTGGGTAATTGCACCGCTTTCTGACAACGACAAGGCATTGCTTAGTCTGATGCGTTCAACGCCAGAATCGGAGTTTGAGCACAGTAAAACGCGTTTTAAATCACTCGATTGCTCAATCATGGAGCTAGCAGATGATATCGCCTACGGTGTTCATGATTTAGAAGATGCAATCGTACTTGGTATGGTGACACGTCAGCAATGGCAAGAAGGCGCAGCAAGTCAATTAGCGGACTGTGGCGACTCGTGGTTTGAAGCTCATATCGATTCCATCGGACAGATGCTATTTAGCGGTAAGCACCATGAGCGGAAAGATGCTATCGGTGGTATGGTTAACGCGCTACTGACCAGCATTTCAATCAAAACGGTGGATGAGCCGTTTAATAACCCGTTACTGTCTTGGAATGCGTGTTTAGAACCACAGATGGCACGTGCACTTGACGTACTCAAGCACTTTGTCAGCACCTTCGTTATCCAAGTCCCGCAGGTCCAGATCGTTGAGTATAAGGGTCAGCAAATTATTATGGATATTTTTGAAGCGTTAACAGCAGACCCAGAGCGATTACTACCCGTTCATACAAGAGATCTGTGGTGTCAGGCGAAGAGCGAGAGCAATAAAATGAGGGTCATCGCCGATTATATTTCTGCAATGACCGATGGTCACGCGCAAAAGCTACACCGCCAACTTTTCTCTTCCATCGTTCTTTAGTAACACTCAACCTTTCAAGTAATTCTTTTCAAAAACGCCCGGAGGCATCTGGGCGATTTGGAATTCGATCATCTTTTCAAACGCACGCATCAGCGGTGTAAAGTCTCCCTCGGGTTCAAGCAAGCGAAGCGAATGATAACCAGCCTCGACTGTCGATAAGCTATTCTCAGAGGGCGCCTTACGAATGGTGTAGTGCCCTTGTAGTTGCTTAGGCAACTGCACGGTTGGGAGTGGATGTAAGTTGCTTGAGAGTTGCCACATTTTGTACGCTTTTTTCCACGTACCATCGAGCAAAATCAAACGTATTTTCTTAGATACACTATGACTCGCTTGAGTCATTTCAGAAATGCATCGTGACTCTTCTGATGGGTAAAGAACAAAATGTTGATATGACTCATCCGCTAATAAGTGATTTAAGGCATCATCACAAGAAAAGTCCTCTCCTATCAAACAAATACAGTTATCTAAACTCAAATTGAGAATCCGTGCCGTACCAAGCGGACGATGTTCTTCACTCGTGTGCTGAAGAATGATAAGTTCTACCTCGCTTGCCAGCGGTACAATCCATTGGCAAATACACGCTTTTTGCGATTTTCCACAACGAGAACAATAACGAGACATAGAGTGAACCTTTATACCTTGCTGAGTATTATCAGCGTGATCTGTTTGATACTTCAATTTGAACCAATGGCAAGCCTAACCGAGTGGCACAGCTACAATATACGCCATGGTGAATGGTGGCGAATCGTAACAGGAAATCTCACACATACCAACTTTGCGCACTTAGGAATGAACCTCGCCGGATTGTGGATCATTACTTTTATTTTTCGCCCAAGCACTCGTAACTTCCTTATCGTTTTTTCAATCTTATGTGCATGTGTTGGTGCGCTGAATTTGTTTACCAACATGTCGGTATACGTGGGTTTATCCGGCGTATTACACGGATTGTTTGGATTTTGGGCGCTCAGAGAAGTCTTTGAAAGCAGAAGAAGCAGTGTGTTGTTAGTTGGAGGACTAATCGCCAAAGTAGCATGGGAGCAGGTCTATGGCCCATCCAGCAGTACTGCTGAGCTTATCGGTGCAAACGTTGCTATTGATGCTCATATGTTTGGCGCACTCGGTGGGTTAGTGATGGCTTTACTGGAAAAAGGCCTTCGCCGTCGTTTATTCGGATAAAAAATCCCGAACCACGAAAGAGGGGCTGGTTCGGGAAAGCAGTAATAGGGAAACAGATATTGTTCTGAATTCAGACTCAATATCTGCGATACATCAAGCTACAGTAAAATGCGGTCTTCGTTTTTCTTAACTGTCGCTTCACCAATGCCTTTTACGCTCTTCAAATCTGCTGCCGTTTTAAAAGGGCCATGCTCCTCGCGGTAGTCCACTATACTCTGCGCTTTCTTCTCACCTATACCTTTCAACATGGTCGCAATTTCTTCAGCAGTGGCCGTGTTGATATTTACAGTAATTTCAATTCCTTCATATTTGTCAGTGGCTGAATCCGCAGCCATGCTAAAAGGTGCAAAAACAAATAAGCACAATGTCAAAATCCATTTCATATTGAACATACAATCTCCAAAATAGTAGGCTAAAAACAGTCGTCGAGAGCGAGTCACTATCAAGTTTGCAATGGAAAGCAATATGGTTATGCATTTAACAAACTGAGATGACCCGGAATTCACAACGGCCGCTATCACTTAAACGCGCACTAATTTAAGTAATGCCTATTGATGATTGAAGTTCATAAAGACAAAAATAAAACGGACCGCTTATGCGGTCCGTTTTATTCAACATACAAATTACACTAATTGTGCTTAGTTGCTCACAACAAAGTACTCAATGTCAGTATTTGCACGCAGTACGGCTAGTACAGATGATAAGTCTTGCTGAGAAGATGCACGCTGCATTTGCATCGCAACTTGATCTTCTAACTCACTATCTAGCTCTGCGTTTACAGCATCAAGCTCGATGATAATGATGTTACCTTCAAGATCTTTAGACTGACCGTATACTGGTTTACCATCGACTGGTTTTGCCATCGCGAATACCGTTGTTGCCAACGGAGAACGACGATCTACTGTCTCTTGTTCACCAAAGGCAAGATTGTTTTCAGCAAGCACGTTCGTCTTACCTTCTTTCAATGCCGCAACGACTTGTGTTCCAAGCTCCATCGCTTCTTGCTCACCTTTAACACGAGATAGCTCTGCAACAACCTGATCTTTCACTTCTTCTAGTGGAAGAACTGTCTCGTCACGCGCATCTTCAACACGAACAACGATAATATGCTCAGGCGCAACTTCGATAGCTTCAGAGTTTAGGCCATCTTCTTTAACTTCAGGGCTTAGGATAGCTTGCATTACCGCAGGGCTACGAAGCACTTCAGGTGCATCAACCTGAGAAATAAAGTCCGTTGTCTTCACTTCTTGGTTAACCGCTTGAGAAGCATCATACAATGAGTCTGGGTATTCAAACGCTACGCGCTCAAGCTCATTTTGCAACTCGTAGAATTGATCGATCGCTTGTTGGTCGACCATCTCTTGTTTGATTTCAGCAGCGACTTCTTCAAATGGCTTCGCCACAGAATCTTTTAGCTCTTCAAGCTTGATAATGTGATAGCCAAAGTCCGACTTTACTAGACCCGACGTATCGCCAGGATTCTTCAGTGCGAATGCCGCTTCTTCAAAAGCAGGGTCCATCACATCACGCTCAATCCAACCTAGGTCACCACCGTTTTCAGCGCTGCCAAAATCGTCAGATTTCTCTTGAGCAAGCGTCGCAAAATCTGCACCCGCGTTTAGCTCATCTAGGATAGCTTGCGCTTTTGCTTCATCGTCCCCTTCTACAAGAATGTGAGCGACACGTCGTTGCTCTTCTGAAGAGTATTTGTTTAAGTGCTCGTCGTAGTACTTTTTCACCTCAGCATCAGAAACATTAACTTGTTCCTTTAGCGCTTCAGCTGACAGTTCGATGTAAGAGACTTTAACCTGCTCTGGGCGTGTAAAGTTGTCTGGGTTTGCTTTGTAGTACTCTTGAATTTCTTCGTCGGTCAATTCAATATTTTTCGCAAACTCCGCTAAGTCGATCTGAATCGTGCGAATATCACGAGTTTGAGTGAACAGCTTGCCTTCTGCTTGTACTTCACCCGGCAGAATAAATTCACTGTTTTGTAGCGCATTCAGCAGTTGCTCACGAACCAATTCACGACGCATGTACTCAGCAAAAGAGTCTGGCGAAAAGCCTGCACGACGCAAAGAAGCTTGATAGATCTCTTGATCAAACTGACCATTAGATTGGAACTGAGGCATGTCTAGAATCATGCTACGCACTTGAGTGTCGCTGATTCGCAGACCCAAAGCTTCAGCTTGTTGGTCAAGCAACACGTCATTGATCATTCGATCTAAAACGGATTTGCGGAAAGATTCAACATATGCAGGGTCAGCCAGCATTTGAGAGAAGTAGTCACCCAACTGAGCTTGCATACGGTTACGCTCATTTTGGTATGCCATCTCGAACTCACCACGAGGAATCTCAGTGTTACCGACTTTCGCTGCAGAGTTGTTGCTACCACCAACGATGTAGCTACCTACACCTGCAAATACGAAAGACAGGATGATAAGTCCAAGGATAATTTTGACCGCGATGCTATTCACGCCTTCGCGTAGTCGATCCATCATAATTTAACTGCTCTCCACAATTGAAGCCTACTGCTTCTATCTAATAGAAATAATGGCGCAATAATATCAGAAAAAGAAATGCGCATCAGTATGATGCGCATAATTTAAGAAAGTTCGGCTCGAAGTTTGTAAATTTTTGTTCGAAACTTATTGTTTGAGCAAAAGTTAAGCAAATGGCCGGTTACAGAAATAACGCCGTGATTAGTTACAAGCGTCTTTCAGTGCTTTACCAGCTTTGAAAGCTGGTACTTTTGCTTCTGCGATTTGGATTTCTTCACCAGTTTTTGGGTTACGACCAGTACGTGCAGCACGAGTACGAACGCTGAATGTACCAAAGCCAACTAGAGCGACTTGATCACCAGATTGAAGAGTTCCGCTTACTGCTTCGATGAATGCATCTAGAGCACGACCCGCTGACGCTTTAGAAATATCTGCATTTTCTGCGATTTGTTCTACTAACTGAGTTTTATTCACTGTAATTTCCCCTTTGTGTCATCTGTGATTATTTTTGTGATGACTTTCGTTCCATTGTTAAGAAAATATGCTCCACCCCTTATTCATCAAGGGCTAGCAGCTATCGAAACTAACTTAGCGCCCAAAAAAAACGCTGACAAGCCTTTTTGGGCTTATCAGCGTAAACTTTTACTTATTTTTGCTACACATCACTATTTTTGAGACTCAAACTCAACGCCCGTCGGGTCTCGCTCTAGTGCGACTTTCAGTACTTCATCAATCCACTGTACAGGGATAACTTCCAGATCCGCGATAACATTATCAGGAATCTCTTCCAAATCACGCTCGTTATCTTTTGGAATTAGCACTGTCTTAATGCCACCACGGTGTGCCGCAAGTAACTTCTCTTTTAGGCCGCCGATAGGTAGAACCTCACCACGCAGTGTGATTTCACCCGTCATCGCTACTTCTGCTTTCACAGGGTTGCCTGTTAGAGAAGAAACCAATGCTGTACACATTGCTGTACCCGCACTTGGGCCATCTTTTGGTGTCGCGCCTTCCGGGACGTGTACGTGAATATCTTTCTTCTCGTAGAAGTCAGTATTGATACCTAGCTTTTCTGCACGAGAGCGAACCACTGTCATTGCTGCTTGGATAGACTCTTGCATCACATCACCAAGAGAACCCGTTTGTGTCAGCTTACCTTTACCTGGCATTGATTGAGTTTCAATCGTTAATAGATCGCCACCCACTTCTGTCCAAGCTAGGCCAGTTACTTGACCAATTCGGTTACTTTCATCCGCTTTACCGTAATCGAAACGTTGAACACCTAAGTACTCTTTTAGGTTGTCCATCGTTACCGTTACTGACTTGATGTCCTTATCCAGCAAGATGTTCTTCACCGCTTTACGGCAGATCTTAGAAATCTCACGCTCTAAGTTACGGACACCCGCTTCACGCGTGTAGTAACGAATGATGCCAATAATCGCAGAATCTTCAATGACGATTTCATCCGCTTTCAAGCCATTACGCTTCACTTGTTTATCAACAAGGTGACGTTTTGCAATGTTCAGCTTCTCGTCTTCGGTGTAACCAGATAAACGAATAACTTCCATACGGTCTAACAATGGACCCGGGATGTTCATCGAGTTCGATGTCGCAACAAACATAACGTCAGAGAGATCGTAATCCACTTCTAGGTAGTGATCGTTGAACGAGTTATTCTGTTCAGGATCAAGTACTTCTAGCAGAGCCGATGCTGGATCACCACGCATATCGGAAGACATTTTGTCGATTTCGTCCAATAAGAACAGCGGGTTCTTCACACCAACCTTCGACATCTTCTGGATCAATTTGCCTGGTAATGAGCCGATATAAGTACGACGGTGACCACGAATTTCCGCTTCATCACGCACACCACCCAACGCCATACGAACATACTTACGGCCTGTAGCTGAAGCAATTGAACGACCAAGAGATGTTTTACCGACACCAGGAGGACCAACAAGACAAAGGATAGGACCTTTTAGCTTGTTGATACGGTTTTGAACCGCCAAGTATTCAAGGATACGTTCTTTGACGCGTTCTAGACCGTAGTGATCTTCATTAAGAACCTCTTCTGCTTTCGCTAAGTTTTTCTTAACTTTTGAGCGCTTAGCCCAAGGAACGCTGACCATCCAATCGATGTAGCTACGAACCACTGTTGCTTCAGCAGACATTGGAGACATCATCTTGAGCTTTTGCAGCTCTTGCTCTGTCTTTTCACGTGCCTCTTGAGGCATTTTTGATTCGTCAATCTTCTTCTGTAGCGTTTCGAACTCGTCTGGTGCGTCTTCCATCTCACCAAGTTCTTTCTGAATCGCTTTCATTTGCTCATTCAGATAATACTCACGCTGAGATTTTTCCATTTGCTTTTTAACGCGACCACGAATTCGTTTTTCAACTTGCAGCAAGTCGATCTCTGATTCCATCTGGCCCATCAGGAATTCCAGACGCTCAGTGACGTCAACAATTTCAAGCACTTGCTGCTTATCCACCAACTTTAACGGCATATGAGCCGCAATGGTATCCGCTAAGCGTGCGGCTTCGTCGATACCATTAAGTGACGTTAGCACTTCTGGTGGAATCTTCTTGTTTAGCTTAATGAACCCTTCAAACTGATTAATCGCGCTGCGAACAATCACTTCTTGCTCACGCTCATCCAATTCTGGCGTAACAACAAATTCAGCTTCCGCTAGGAAGAAGTCACTCTCTTTAAAGTGATTGATTTTTGCTCGCTGCTGGCCTTCGACCAATACTTTTACTGTGCCATCCGGAAGCTTCAAGAGCTGGAGAATGGTGGCTACCGTACCTACGTCAAATAGGTCGTCAACCGTAGGCTCGTCAGTGTCCGCTTGCTTTTGTGCCACAAGAAGAACTTGTTTGTTGGTTTCCATCGCCGTTTCTAGACAGCTAATCGATTTCTCACGACCAACAAACAATGGAATAACCATGTGTGGGTAGACCACTACGTCACGTAGAGGTAGTACCGGGATCTCGATACGCTCGGAACGTTCCAAGTTCATATAATTCTCTCTTCCGCTTTCACGTTTAACGTATTACTTAAGGCAGTATATGGGGGCTAATTGTTTGGATTCAATAAGAGAAATAAAAAAAGGAGGTAATTACTTACCTCCTTTTTCATTATGGCTGAATTTACTCTGCTCCAGCTGCCTGATTGTCTGCGTTACTGTAAATAAGCAGTGGATCTGACTCGCCATTAATGACGGACTCATCAATCACGACTTTACTAACGTCTGTTGCAGATGGTAATTCGTACATGGTTTCAAGTAGCACGCCTTCAAGAATCGAGCGTAAGCCACGAGCACCTGTTTTACGCTCCATTGCTTTTTTCGCGATAGCGCGCAGCGCATCTTCACGGAATTCAAGTTCGGCGTTTTCTAGCTCAAACAATGCTGCATATTGCTTGGTCAGTGCGTTCTTCGGTTCACATAGGATCTGAATCAACGCTTCTTCATCAAGCTCAGTCAGTGTTGTTGTTACAGGTAGACGACCAATGAATTCTGGAATGAGGCCGTACTTCACTAAGTCTTCAGGTTCAACTTGAGTAAATAGCTCACCTACTGTCTTCGATTCATTCTTCGAACGAACTTCAGCACCAAAGCCAATACCTGTACCTGTTGCAACACGCTGCTCAATCACTTTGTCTAAGCCAGCAAAAGCACCACCACAGATGAACAGGATCTTAGATGTGTCCACTTGTAGGAATTCTTGCTGAGGATGCTTACGACCACCTTGAGGTGGAACCGATGCAACCGTACCTTCGATAAGTTTTAGTAGCGCCTGCTGAACACCTTCACCAGATACGTCACGCGTAATAGATGGGTTTTCAGCTTTGCGTGAAATCTTATCAATTTCATCAATGTAAACGATGCCGCGTTCCGCTTTAGCTACATCGTAATCACATTTTTGCAGAAGCTTTTGGATGATGTTTTCAACGTCTTCACCTACGTAACCGGCTTCGGTTAGTGTCGTCGCGTCTGCCATTGTAAATGGCACATCCAAGAATCGAGCTAATGTCTCCGCAAGTAGTGTTTTACCGCTACCTGTAGGACCAATTAGAAGGATGTTACTCTTACCAAGCTCCACACCTTCGCTCGTTGTATCACCATTGCGTAAACGCTTGTAGTGGTTATATACCGCAACTGCGAGCACTTTTTTCGCGTAATCTTGCCCGATCACATAGTCATCAAGGTGTTCACGGATCTGTTTTGGCGTTGGTAACGCTTCAGATTCTTTCTTAGGGAGAACATCCTTGATTTCTTCGCGAATAATATCGTTACATAAGTCGACACACTCGTCGCAAATGTACACTGACGGACCTGCGATTAGCTTGCGAACTTCGTGCTGACTTTTGCCGCAGAAAGAACAGTACAGCAATTTACCGCTGCCACTTTCTTTGCTTTTATCTGTCATTCGCTAACCTCTTAGCCTTTACTCTTCATGAATGAGTGTATATCAATTTTTGCCAAAATGCGCTGGCTAATTACTCGCCACGGTGGCTTAACACTGCATCCACGATACCGTATTCCACAGCCTGCTCTGATGACATGAAGTTATCACGATCAGTATCGCGCTCAATGACTTCAAGAGGTTGGCCTGTATGTTCTGCTAACAACTTGTTTAGCTTCTGTTTAATCGTCAGGATTTCCTGAGCATGGATTTGGATATCAGAAGCTTGACCCTGGAAACCACCCAATGGTTGGTGGATCATTACACGAGAGTTAGGCAGTACGTAACGCTTACCTGGCGCACCACCTGCAAGCAGGAAGGCACCCATTGAACATGCTTGACCCATACACACAGTGCTGACATTTGGCTTAATGAACTGCATGGTATCGTAAATAGACATACCAGCTGTTACGCTGCCGCCTGGCGAGTTGATGTATAGGAAAATATCTTTATCTGGATTTTCAGATTCTAGGAAAAGTAGCTGAGCCACGACAAGGTTTGCCATGTGGTCTTCCACTTGACCCGTTAAAAAAATCACGCGCTCTTTCAGCAGACGTGAGTAGATGTCGTAAGAGCGTTCGCCTCGGGAAGTTTGTTCAACCACCATTGGTACTAGCGCGTCCATAATTGGCGACATTGCATTTTTTTCTTGGTAGCTCATATTCTTATGTCCCTAAAATAAATGGCCCGGATGATGACTATCATACGGACCATTGTTAGCAGAATAGTTAACGTTAAGTCAACCTTCTACGCAAGATATTGCTTATTAAGCAGCAGGTTGTTGTTGGTTAAGTAGCTCGTTGAAGCCTACTTCTTTCTCAGAAACCTGTGCTTTAGCGATGATCGCGTCGATTGCTTGCTCTTCTAGAGCTACGTTGCGCATGTTGTTCATCATTTCTTCGTTTTGCTCGTAGTAAGCAATAACTTCTGATGGATCTTCGTATGCAGTAGCCATTTCTTCGATTAGAGCTTTAACTTTCTCGTCGTCCGCTTTTAGCTCTTCAGATTTGATTACCTCACCTAGTAGAAGACCAACAACTACGCGACGTTTAGCTTGTTCTTCGAACAGTTCACGTGGAAGCTGAGCAGCAGCTTCTGGGTTACCACCGAAGCGTTGTGCAGCTTGTTGACGTAGAACTTGGATTTCTTGCTCGATAAGCGCTGATGGTACGTTGATGTCGTTTTGCTCAACTAGACCGTCAATCGCTTGCTCTTTGATGCGGTTCTTAACAGCTTGCTTAAGTTCGCGTTCCATGTTCTTACGAACTTCAGCTTTAAGTGCTTCAACACCACCTTCAACAACACCGAACTTAGCAACGAACTCGTCGTTTAGTTCTGGAAGTTCACGAGCTTCAACTTTGTTCACTTTGATTGCGAACTTAGCTGCTTTACCTTTTAGGTTTTCAGCGTGGTAATCTTCTGGGAAAGTCACGTCGATGTCGAATTCTATACCAGCAGTTTTACCTGCGATACCGTCTTCGAAACCAGGGATCATGCGACCAGCACCCATTTCTAGAGGGAAGTTCTCAGCTTTACCGCCTTCGAACTCTTCACCGTCGATAGAACCAACGAAGTCGATGCTTACGCGTTTGCCATCTTCTGCTGCTTCTTCAACTTCAACCCAAGTTGCTTGTTGCTTACGTAGAGTATCGATCATCTCTTCTACGTCTGCATCTTTAACTTCTGTTAATGGTTTTTCAACAGTGATGCTCTCTAGGCCTTTAAGCTCAACTTCTGGGTAAACTTCAAAAGTTGCAGTGAAAACTAGGTCTGAACCTTCTTTGTTCTCTACAGGAGCGAAAGTTGGAGCGCCAGCTGGGTTGATTTTCTCTTTAACGATAGCTTCGATGAAGTGGCGTTGCATTACTTCACCAAGAACGTCTTGACGTACTGCTTTGCCGTACATCTTAGCAACCATTTTTAGAGGCACTTTACCCTTACGGAAACCATCGAAACGACGGTTTTTAGCGATGTTGCGTAGTTCAGCTGTTACAGCGTCTTCGATGTTTGCAGCTGGAACAGTAATGTTTAGACGGCGCTCTAGGCCCTCTAGCGTTTCAACAGTAACTTGCATTATATATAAACCTCTAAAGTGGCTCGGTTTTCCGAGCGTATGAGCGAAACTCAGAGGAGCTTACGCTTCATCCTTGTGTAGTGTTCTGTCCGAACACCTAATTTAAAATCGAGTATCGATACTGGTTGTCAGTACCGGACTAATCAGTGATATCTTCGATAAAATAACCAAAGGTATCTCCTATTAGCCTCAGGACAGAATTTTTAGACGCGACATTCTAGCGATCTGTCGCAACCCTGTCGAGCCAATAGCCACTATGTGGACATTGTCTGCGCTAAATTCTCGAATGCTGACCCATTTTTTCTTCAAAAATGCGATTCAGACACCGTCTAAGCATTGCCAGCATATCTAGAATGGGGACAATAGCGACTTTTTCAAGAGAATCGACCGGTTTTTTTATCGAAAAGCCTAAAAAGAGATCTTGCTCTTGTTTTACTCCACAGAGTTGAAAACTAAATCCCTAATCCTTCCTACAAACTATTAACATTTTCTTACGTGACCAAAGGAAGTTGTAAGGAGTGTAAGGATGTCGCAAAAAAAACGGATTCTGCTGACATTTTTTGCTTTCTATTTCCTGTCCGCAATTATCGGTGGCCATTGGGTTTGGCAGACCAGTTATCAATCTCTACTTGATAAACACCAATCACAGTTGGAGCAGTTTTCTGGCCATATAAAAAATAAACTCGATAAGTACGCCCATATTCCAAATCTTCTCGCTAAAGATGATCCTCTTTATCAAGCGCTTCTGCACCCCAACAACAGTGCGCAACTGGAAATCACTAATCGGTATTTAGAATCCGTTAATGGCGTGATTGAAGCAGCGGATACGTACTTAATCGATCAATGGGGTACAACGATCGCGGCCAGCAACTGGCGTAAAGAGCGCTCCTTTATCGGGCGAAATTTTGCATTTCGCCCTTATTTCAAACAAGCCATTGTAGGCAAAAGAAGCCAATACTACGCACTGGGCTCAACATCTGGTAAACGTGGCTACTACTATTCTTATCCCATCGTATACGCTGGCGGTGTACTTGGTGTCGTCGTGGTGAAGATGGACCTAAGTAAGATAGAGGACAACTGGCAGCAACCAAACAGTGTTTTTGTCGCCAGCGACCCATACGAAATTGTTTTCATGAGTAGCCGAAGTGAATGGCTGCTCAAAAGCTTACAACCACTGACAAAAAAAGAGAAAAAGCAAGTTTGGGCAAGCCAACAATATCTTGATGCGCCAATTGAAACGCTTGGATTAGTGGGTAGTTTGGACGAGGTGCATTCTGAGCTTAAACAGGGTTACCCATACAATAAAGGAACCTTGGTAGTCTCTTCGCTGCCCCTACCCGAACTCAAACTGACTATTCGTGTGCTGTCTCCTAAACAGTCGATCGTTTGGTTCACCATGGGTTACATCTTTGTACTCACTCTAGCATTCATGGTTTTGTTTTTAATTGGTCAGCTTATCTATCACCGTCAACAGCGTCACTTGCAACTTGAACGAATTCAACAAGAAGCAAATCAAAAGTTGGAATATCAAGTCATGGCACGGACTGCCGAGTTGCAAGCGGAGATCGCACAGCGTATCGATACCGAACAAACTTTACGCGTTACTCAAGACGAATTGGTGCAAGCAGCGAAACTCGCGGTGTTAGGACAAATGTCGGCCAGTATCAGCCATGAACTGAATAATCCACTTGCGGCAATTCGTAGCTTTGCGGAGAACGGCAAGCTGTTTCTAAAAAAAGAAAAATATGAGCGAGTGGAAGATAATCTCACTCGCATTTCTGCTCTCACTGACCGTATGGCAAATATCAGTCAGCAACTTCGCTCTTTCGCCAAAAAAACCAGTGGTGACGAGTTGGCTCAATCTCGACTGTTCCCTGTTATTGCCTCTGTAAAAGAACTGATGAAGCCCGCATTTAAATCAGGGCGCGTCACGTTAGAAACAAATTTGCCAGAGCATGATGTTGAAGTGCAGATCAATATTATTCAACTGGAGCAAGTGTTGGTCAATTTACTGACTAATGCGATAGAAGCACTCAAAGAGCAACAAGACAAACAGGTAGAATTATCTGTAGAACACGATGAGCACACTGATTTGGTTTGGATTCATGTTGATGATAATGGCCCAGGGCTTGGCTCTTTCTCACTTTCTGATTTATGTGAACCGTTTCTAACCACTAAACTGAACGGTTTAGGTTTGGGTCTCTCTATCTCGCAACAAATCTTAGCCAGTATGAATGGAAAATTATGTGCCCATAATCGAGAACAAGGCGGCGCTCGATTCTCATTGTGTTTACCTATCACTTCTTACAACACTGAACCATCAAAAGGATAAGATCATGTGTCAGGTGTTTTTTATTGATGATGAGGCCGATCTCAGAATCGCTATAGAACAGACCTTTGAACTGGCGGATATCGACGCCAAGTTTTTTGTGGATGCAGAATCGGCTTTAATAGCGATGCAGCAAGGAGAAGAAGCTGGCGTCGTGGTCACTGATATCTGTTTGCCGGGCATTTCTGGTATGGATATGCTGACAACTTTGACTCAACGCGATGCAAACTTACCCGTCATCATGATCACTGGACACGGTGATATTTCCATGGCTGTGCAAGCCCTTCATCAAGGCGCTTACGACTTTATTGAGAAACCTTTTGCGCCAGAACATTTGGTTGAAACGGTTAAGCGGGCGATTGAGAAGCGCAAACTAACCAATGAAAATGAAAAACTGCGCCTGTCACTTAAAGCCAGTAAAACCCTTGGTCCACGAGTTATTGGTGAAACCTCTAGCATCCAAATATTACGAGAGACCATCACCCAAATCGCCGATACCGACGCCGATATTTTATTGTTTGGTGAAACCGGTACAGGGAAAGAGTTAATCGCTCGTTCTTTACATGAGCAAAGCTCTCGCCGGAACCAAAACTTTGTCGCCGTAAATTGTGGAGCGGTTCCAGAGAACTTAATTGAGAGTGAACTCTACGGCCATGAAAAAGGCGCATTCACTGGCGCCGAAAGCCGTCGTATCGGTAAATTTGAGTTTGCACAAGGCGGCACACTTTTCTTGGATGAGATCGAGTCGATGCCTATTCAAGCCCAAATTCGTTTATTGAGGGTATTACAAGAGCGCGTGATTGAGCGTGTCGGTTCAAATGAATTATTGCCTTTAGATATTCGAGTGATTGCCGCAACAAAGGTCGATTTAAAACACGCAGCTGAAGAAGGTACTTTCCGTCAGGACCTCTACTATCGGCTCAATGTCGTGACCCTGGATCTCCCGCCACTACGCGAACGAAAAGAAGACATTCCCGCCCTCTTTCACCACTTTCTGTTGGTAGCAGCTTCACGTTATGGCAAAAGCTCACCTAGCTTGTCACCCCAAGATCTAGCGCAACTGATGAGCCATGACTGGCCTGGCAATGTTCGAGAACTCAGAAATGCTGCAGAGCGTTTTGTGCTATTGGGTAAGTTAATTCAGTTGGGAGAATCGAACCCAGTTACTAAGTCTTTCTCAAGCCTTGCAGAGCAAGTGGCGGAGTTTGAGAGAGCAGCCATTGAAGGCGCTTTATTAGAAAACAACGGTAGTATTAAACAGACAATGTGCCAATTGAATGTGCCAAGAAAAACTCTTTACGACAAGATGCAGCGCTACCAAATAAATAAAGACCTTTACAAATAAAACACGTTCAAATAGCTGGCATTATATTCAACTTGAATCATAATTTTTAACAACGGGTTTATCATGGTTGTTATAGATATGAACGAAAAAGTGAGAATACCGATTGTTACAGATACCGTGCTCGTAGACGGTTGCTATCAAGAAGAGAGAAGATTCGGTGAAGAGCGTCGCAAAAATAAAAAGAGGTGGCGACACTATGAACGTCGAATTAATTCAGACCCGCGCAAAACTTGTTACAAGTCAATAGACGAAGAGGTGTGAATTCTCACACCTCTTTCTACTTTCTGGCTTCCATTACTTGGTAATGATCTCCGGCCCCATCAAGGTAGTAGGCAACCAAGTCGAAACCCATGGTACATATGTGACGATAATTAGGAATAAGAACATCACTCCAACCCAGGGTAATGCTGCCTTCACTACGTTCATCATCGACATTTTGGCAACACCAGCGGTCACAAATAAGTTAAGACCCACGGGCGGCGTTATCATTCCTATCTCCATATTCACCACCATCATTATGCCCAAGTGAATTGGGTCTATGCCTAATGCAATCGCAATTGGGAACACGAGCGGCGCAACAATGATCAACAAGCCTGATGGCTCCATAAACTGACCACCAATCAACAACAAGACGTTCACCACAATCAAGAAAGTGATGGGTCCGAGACCAGCGGAGAGCATCGACTCGGTGATCATTTGCGGGATGCGTTCTTCCGTTAAAACATGCTTCAAAATTAAGGCATTAGCAATGATGAACAGCAGCATGATGGTGAGTTTGCCCGCTTCATACAGGGTGTGTTTGGTGTCTTTATGAACAAAGGTTTGGAAGATTTTAACGAGCGCAGGTTTAGTGTTTTTCTTGTCTGCAAATGGCCCCATGTCTTTGTATACAAAGTTAGCAATAAAGAATGAGTACACAGCAGCAACCGCAGCGGCTTCTGTCGGCGTAAAGATACCGCCATAGATACCACCAAGAATGATGACGACCAACAACAAGCCCCAGCTTGCATCCTTGGCGGCATCAAAAGTTTCTTTCCAACCGACAAAAGGTTGCTTTGGAAGGTTCTTGATTCTCGCGGCAATGTAAATCGCGATCATCAACATGACACCCGCCAGCAAACCGGGAATCACACCACCAAGGAACATACGTCCAACTGACACATCCGTTGCGGCTGCATACACCACCATCACAATCGAAGGTGGGATCAAAATCCCTAGCGTACCTGCGTTACAAATTACCCCAGAGGCAAACTCTTTTGAGTAACCGTTTTTGATCATACCTGCGATAACAATACTACCTATGGCAACAACCGTTGCAGGTGAGGAACCTGACAACGCGGCAAACATCATACACGCGACAACCGAAGCCATCGCCAAACCGCCGCGGAACCAGCCTACAATGGCAATGGCGAAACGAATGATCCGCTTTGCTACGCCACCCGTCGACATAAAGCTTGAAGCCAATATAAAGAATGGAATAGCCAATAGCGTGTAGTGGCCCGCGAATGCATTAAACAGCGTTTGAGCAACTGACGCTAAAGAGGCATCCGAATGCATTAAAAGAAAAAGAACACTGGAAAGGCCCAGCGAAATAGCAATTGGCACGCCAACCAGCATAAAGCCAATTACCATCAAAAATAGAAATAAGATATCCATGGCTTATTGCTCCTTGTTTTTAGCGTCTTGCGAGGCCTTTGGAGCCATTACGTCTTCAGCGTCACTCATCTCAGCTTTAAGAGATTCGAGCTCTTCCTCCGCTTCATGTCCTGCAATCAAGCGATCGAGCTTACCAGTAGCGATTTGCCACGTGACTTGAACAAATCTAAACGTTAGTAGCGCCATTCCAAGTGGCAAAGCGAAGTAAGGAATAAAACGTGGCAGCTTTTCATAACGCTCTCCCTCATTTAACCAGTCGGCCATGAACTGGAGCATTTCAGGCATCGGAATATCGTCCGTTTCATACCACGCTCGGTCAGTAGCGAACGGATACCAGTAGTTCCAAGCGCCAATTAACAGCAAAATAGAGAAGGCTAAGCAACACATTGCTGCAAAAAGCGCCAGGGCTTTTCGTTTACCTTCCGGAACGATGTTAATAATGACATCGACACCAATATGAAAGTGTTTTTTCACACCATAAGATGCGCCAACCAACACCATCCATGCGAACATGAAAACGGTGAGCTCAAGCGCCCAAAGAATATTGTCGTTAAAGACATAACGAAAGATGACATTGGCAAAGGTCAGCAAGGTCATGGCACCCAAGAAGAAAGCAATCAAAGTCTCTTCAATGGCATCGGTGATTCGTCCAGCCTTGGCAAAAAAAGTCTGTTCCATAATTACATCACGTCGTCTGTAGGGGGAAAGAGCCCCCTCAGTTTGAGAGGGCTAAATGTGCTAGGTGTTATTATTTTTGGTTAGACGCCAAAGCGGCTTCGATTAGGTCAGAACCAATGTCTTTTTCGAACTTCTTCCATACTGGTTGAAGTGCAGTGACCCATTCTTGGCGCTGTTCTGGCGTTAGAGTACGAACCACACCACCTGCCTCGATGATATTGTTCTTATTCGCAAGGTTTACTTTGGTTGACTCAGCATTACGCTGCGCAGTTACCTCTTGAATAATGGTATTTAACTGCTCGCGCTGATCATCTGGTAGGTTTTTCCAGAAGTCGTTTGACGTCACAACTAAGTAATCCAGAATTCCGTGGTTCGTTTCCGTAATGCCATCTTGAACTTCGAAGAATTTTTTGCCGTAAATGTTTGACCAAGTATTTTCTTGACCATCAATAACCTTAGTTTGCAAGCCGCCGTAAACTTCTTTGAACGACATTTTTTGTGGGTTAGCACCTAGCTGCTCAAACTGAGCAACGAGTACATCAGACGCTTGAACACGGAACTTAAGTCCTTCAGCATCAGTTGGAGAAATGAGCGGCTTGTTGGCTGACATTTGCTTCATGCCGTTATGCCAAAACGCAATGCCTTGTAGGCCACGACGTTTCATTGAATTTTTCAGCTTTTCACCCGCTTCCGAGTTTTGGAAACGGTCAACCGCGTCGACATCATCGAACAAGAAAGGAAGATCGAAAAGGCGGTACTTCTTGGTGAATTTCTCAAACTTAGAAAGAGAAGGAGCAGCGAGTTGAACATCACCATTCAGTAGCGCTTCCAACACTTTGTCATCATCATAAAGTGTTGAGTTAGGAAACACCTGCATACAGACTTTACCGTTCATCTCTTCGTTGACGCGCTTTTCAAGTAACGAAGCCGCGATGCCTTTAGGGTGTTTGTCCGCATTCGTTACATGGCTAAACTTGATGACCGTTTCACCCGGGTCACAATTTGCGGCAGCATTAAAACTGGTAACAGCAAGTGCAGAGACAGATAGTAGAGTTAGAGGCTTAAACATTATTATTCTCCTTGTTGAATCACATCCCATCCCGTCCATGAGTAACTAGGTGTTAGGCGATGGGTACGGATGTTCAACAAAGAGCAATTAATGGACCATGTTAAAATTTATATGTATTTCAATAAATTAACAAAGCCCATTAACATGAATCAGAAGTGTAACGAGTGAATTCCACCCAAGAAAAAGATACAAATGGGTGGGAAATGACCCATTTATGAAGAACAGCTTATCTCCATTTTCTTCCCCCATTCCGGCGGCAATTTCGCATAATCATCAAACTCGGCTTGCTCATCAAATGGGCGTTTTAACAGTTCGGCCAATCGGTGTAATTCGCTAAAGTCCCCTTCTTCCGCTTTATCAATCGCCAACTGAGCCAAGTAGTTACGCAAGATGTATTTGGGATTGGCTTGACGCATCTGTTTGCAACGCTGTTCGGTTGAAATCAGGTCCCCTAGTTCATCAACCTCTAATTCACACCGAGCTAAATACAGATCAAGCCAAGCTCGCGCTGCTTCTCGGTCGAGAAATAAATCGATTACGGCTTGGGAAGGCGCATTATCAAGGTTTGAAAGTGTCCTGAAGAAGCGAGTGTAGTCCGTTTTGTTCTGGTGAAGAAGCTCAAACATAGCTTCAAACAAACGCCCGTCTTCCGCTATCTTAGTTTTTAAGCCCAACTTCTCACGCATGAGGCGGCTGAACTGCTGGCTTAAATGAACTTCAAATTGACTCAACGACGATTCTAAATCTTCTCGTTCAACGAGTGGCGATAGCGCATGCGCCAGTGCTGACAGGTTCCAAAGCGCAATTCTAGGCTGTTGATCAAATGCGTAACGACCCTGGTAGTCTGAATGATTACAAATGTATCCCGGCTCATAATCATCAAGAAAGCCAAACGGACCATAGTCAAAAGTTTGCCCAAGAATTGACATGTTATCGGTATTCATCACACCATGCGCAAAACCAAAAGCTTGCCAATATGCGAGCATCTCGGCTGTTTTAGTCACGATGGCGTCAAACATCGCGGCATATGGTTTCTCCGCCGATGCACAATCAGCAAAGTGCCACTCAATCACCTTATCCGCCAACAGCTTCTGCTCTGCTAACTGGTTGGTGTAAAAGAAATGCTCAAAGTGACCGAATCGAACATGGGTTTCAGCCATTCGAAGTAACAAAGCGCCCGATTCCGTTTTTTCTCGATAAACAGGTGTATCACTGACCATCATACCGAGAGCACGTGTCGTGGGAACCCCAAGGCCTGCCATGGCTTCACTGCACAGGTACTCACGGATAGTCGAGCGTAATACCGCTCGCCCATCTCCCATTCGCGAGTAAGGCGTTAGCCCTGCACCTTTGAGGTGAAGATCAAACCAAGTACCATCCTGATGCTCAATTTCTGCCAACAGTAATCCACGTCCATCGCCCAAATCTGGGTTGTAAACGCCAAACTGATGGCCTGCATATTTCATCGCAAGAGGACGAAATTGTTCGAATTCACTTAGCCCAGAAAAAACCGCCAATAACTCATCGTTTTGCTCTGCTGGTAAACCAAACTGCTGTGCAAACTCACCATTCCAAGCGACCCAGCGAGTGTTATCCAAGGGTTGTGGCTCGACCAACGTATAGAACGCTGACGGTAATTGACTAAAGCGATGGGTGAAATTGACCCGTTGCCAAATGGACATGTAGGGTTCCTTAATAAAAAGAAGTACTGTTGTGAGTATACGTGTGAATGTCCCTGTCATTCAGCCATGAAATGGGCATGGGTATTTTGCGTGAATAACGCGAAGGCGGCAGGAAGGTATCAACCTGCCGCAGACCGTCTCCTAAACGGAGGTAGCATGTAAAAACGATCAAAGGGTTAAGCGGAAAATTCTTCACCCGTTTTTGGTGGCTGTGATGGCGTATCAAAACGAGCGCGTTCGATATCCACTACCGTTTTATAGCTCAACGATAACAATGCCAGCTGGTACGCGCCAAAAATACCATAGGCCACACCGACGAGGCTCAACATAAAGAGATTCGTAAAGTGGCTAAAGATCAGCTGACTGAGCAAGCCCGCACCCAATGGAATTAGTCCCATCAAAATGAATACTTGTTTGTTGTATGGTCTGCTCTGGTTCCACGAACGACGCAAACTGCGCGGCTGATGATCCATTGCTGTCGCTGGCAACACAAATGACCATCGCGCCATTACCCAATAGCCAGGAATGCTTGCAATCGTTGTGATAATAGCCATAGCAACAAAGTCGGCTTCACCACTTTCTGCAATGTAGATAAACGACAACACAAAGATCGGGATACCAATAACGAGCATCATCATCAGTCCAAACAGTATCCACCAGCCTATGAAACGGAATTCTCGAGCTGACAAACGAAATACATCCAACGCAGAGTGCATGTAATCGCCGGCTAAATAAATTCGATGCACACGCACAGCCGCCATAGCGGCAACAAGTGGGTACAAAATAATTGTGACGAAATAAAATCCTGCGACATTGCCTTCTTGAACGTTCGCTTGATCTTGCCCCGTCATTTCAGGATACATAAAAGCAAAAATTGAGTGCACGATAATCAACGGAATACAAGCAATAACAATTGCGAGTAGATTCCTTCTGACCATCACTGCCGCTTCTCGGCATATTTCCGAAACAGAAAAGCCCTCGGTAGACATATAACATCCTTAGTTCATAAAAATCGGCCCCTAGGGTAACCGCAGAGTAGAAAAATCGCTTTAAAAATAATGAGAAACACATCTCATAAGACAATGAGAACGAAACCAAAATAGATCAGATAAAAAATAAGCCACTCAATGTGAGTGGCTTATACCGCAATTCAATACCGTTTTAGACGCGACGTCGCCAGCCTAATGTTGCAAGTAACATCAAAGCCCAATAAGAAACACTGCCGCTACCTTCAGAGTTCTTGAATGTCGTTGTCTTCAAAGAAGCAACAACCGTCACGATAACTTCCCCCGTAGCAGTGGCACCATGACCGTCTGAAACCGTATATTGCAGCTTGATGCCGTCAGTAGGGCTATCCGGTGCTTGAAAACGGATTTTGCCATTCTCTACACTCGCACTTCCCACACCCGTTACGTTCTGTACGCTTTCTACAACCAGTTTATCGCCGTTCACATCCGAATCATTGCTCGCTGCATCAATCAGAATACTTTCACCAACGGCAACGGTCGCCGTATCTGCAAGCGTAAGTGGCGCTGCGTTTTTCATGGTTAAATCGACGGTAGCACTGGACGTTTCATTACTAGGATCAGTCACGGTTAAACGGAATGTCAGAACCTCAACCGCTTTTGCACCTTGAGGCACCGTAAAGCTTGTGCTAACACTGGTTGCATTGCCAAGAGAAACTGAAGTGCCAGCCAACTGCTCCCATTTATAACTCAACACGTCACCATCAGCATCCGTACTATTTAACGCAGACAACGTGACTCGCTGCCCAACCGTCATGTCTTTATTATCAACATCAATCACGGCCACTGGCGCTTCGTTGCTGCCAAGCACTTCCACCTGCACATTCACGATTGAAGATGAGTACGCACCATCAACCGACAACAAACGATATTGGAAAGTGTCCAGACCAACGAAGTTAGCTTCAGGTTGGTACTGGTTACCAGAGATGGTGCCGTGCTCAGGCTTCTGCACAATGTCCACATTGAACTGATACCCTACCGCCATGAAATCATTGTCCATCAGGTTCAGTTTGATTGGCGTATTTTTATTGGTTTGTAACGAATCAGATTTCGCTTCAACCAAGTTGCTCGCATCCACATTTAATAATGCTGCAAACGGAATATAAGAGAACCCGGCTTTTTCTAGACCAAACGTGCCAATCTCACTGTAATCACCAGTCCACATTACAGGTAGGGAGGCTTTTTCAGTTTTTAGCAAGCGGCCGAAGTCAAAGTTTGCATCAAATTGACCGCCTTCCAATTCAACGACCAATAAGTGCTGACCCGCACTCAATTGGCTTGATTGGGGGAATAAAATTCGAGATGACTTTTGGAAGTTACCTTGCTGTAAAAGCTCAGCGTTGTTTTGATTCAATATTAATCGATAGCCAATGTTTCCAGAAAATGGGAATCGCCAAACTCGATAAGTCATGTCACTTTGAGCGCTATCTCTTTGCGCATAAAGTTGAAGGCCATCAAGCTCTGTATCACTATTCAAGTCCAGTGACACCGCCAGAGTGTTACTCCCACTCGCGTACACATAACCTTGATGAAGAGAGTTCAGCCATGCTGATTTATTTGGTTCGTTTGTATGCTCAAGAGAAAAGCTACCGCCGTTGGTGTTGCTGGCAATGTTGGAAATACGAACCCCAGTATCAAACCCTGTGATCGCTCTCAGACCCGGGGTCGATGTATCTGAAATGACATCGCCACCATTAGGGTACAAATCGTCAGCGTCACTCCTACCATCATTTTCTAACTCATTCAGACCATCAGCCTGCATGATTTGAACCTGCATCGCGCCAACATCATTAAAGCGGTTCTGGACATTGACCGACGTCGCCAGGATACCTTCAGCCGCCAATGCTCGGTCGTAACCGCTAAAGGTGCGATTTTCCAAGTAAACACGTGGACCAAACTCTTTCAAGTACGGGTCGAGATACACCAGCTTGACATCGTCGTTGTTCACAGAAATAGGCGCTGGACTTTCATGAGTTACCGTTGGTACAACAAAACCAGCAGCGTGTTTGCTCCATGCACTCATGTTCACCGGAGTGTCACCAGCGTATGAATCTCCCGGTTTCTGCGCCCATGAACCGCCACCCATCACGCCCCAAGAGCCAATCGAGGCATCACTGTTCCTTGCGTACAAATCCGGCAAGCCAAGCATTAAGTGGCCAAGCTCGTGTACGATCACGCCCAACGTCGCTTGATGATCAACTTGATAGTCAGCGAACACACAATAGTCTGTGATCTTTTTACCATCTAGTGTGACATCATCGTGAGAGAATTTGTGCGGCCAAATCGCAGGACGGTTGAGAACCCCTGTTGAACGATCTCCCCCCGCAAAAATAAACATGACAGAGAGTTCTGACGGTTCTACGGTACCATTTTGATTGCTGTCGTAGGCCGAAAGATTAAAGTATGGATCCAGTTTTTGATAAGCCTCGGTGAAAACCGCATTCAACTTGGCGGTGCATGTCTTATCAGTCGAACTAGAGTGACAGTTAGGGTGGCTTTGTGCCACAGTCACATCTATCACACCGTCATTGGCGGTGCCGTAACTCTCAAGTGCAGGAACAACTTTGAATTTACCTTGAGAGTTTTTATCAAAGTAATCCACAACGCTTTGACCATTGGTATTAAATACGCGTTGCTCAAAATCATGCACCATTGCTTGGTCATCAAACGAAACTTGCACAACCAATAGGGGCTGCTGCTTCACCGTTGAACTGCTCATCGCCTGGTAACCTTGCGCCGAACGCAGTAGGTTTTTTCGTGCCATCGGCTCAATGGTTTTTAGAGAAGATAATTGCGGTTTAACTTGTAAATCCGGGCGAAACTTCGCCGACTCAGGTGGCTCACTCGACTGCGTTTTCACCACACCTGTCGAGGTCAATATTGGCGTGTCTGACTCACGCTGAATCTGCGCGAAAAACCAAACGCCGTCTTCCTGAAGTAAGGCATTGCCCTGCTTATCTTCAAACCAGTGGAAATCTGCCGTTCCACGTAGAATTGCCTCACTGGAGCTACCATCGCTCAACGCAATAGTATGCCAAACCGGCGATGGCGGAGTAGTTGCCATGCTCTTCCCTGCAAGAAGCGCAGTTAGCATAGCCATGGCGAGTGTGTTGAATTTCAAAGTACGACTCCATCTTTTCGATTCGTTCATTCATACCAAGCACAACAAACACAAAGTAACCCTATGGACATAGAGTAAGACTGAGTGACTATTGACGAAAGCTGGTATCAATTCGCTCAGATAACACGACGTAGTTTGGTGTCACACTACAAAAGCGTCGGATTCCAAAACGCTGTTATGAGCGTAGCTTCTGAGAATATAAATTGAGTGAATGAATAGTATCGAAACGAAAGGAAGAAGAAATGAACTTCTACGAATTTATAGGTAAAACTGGGCAACATTCCACATATTCTATAAATGTACGAGCACTGCTATTAATCAATGCTCGTAATGGTCGCGCGGCCATTGTTTAACGCTATATTAACCTGTAAGAACGGCGTCTTCTGGGTATTTGACCAAGGTAGGTTCAGGACGTGCCAACATGTAGGCAAGCGTGAGCGGCCCAATACGACCAATGATCATCACCACGATCATAATGTATTTACCAGGTTCAGAAAGTTCCGCAGTCAAACCGGCGGTGAGCCCCACTGTGGCAAATGCGGAAATGGTTTCAAACATAACTTTATCAAAGCTGGCCTTCTCGGTAAGCATCAATAAAAACATTGCACTTGTCAGGATGGCTCCGCTCACAACGATAATTGCCAATGACTTAGTCACAGTTTGCCAATTTATGGTTCGCTTAAACATAACCACATGTTTCTTTTGGCGTAAAAAGGTCCACGTAGCCATAAACGCAACAGCAAATGTGGAAACTTTAATACCGCCCCCCGTTGAGGTGGAACCCGCTCCAATTAACATCAGAACAATCATGACCAGTAAGGCTGGCTGGGTAAACAACGCCAAGTCAACACTATTAAACCCTGCCGTTCGAGCACTCGCAGATTGAAAGAATGCCGCCAACCATTGCCCTGTTGCAGGTAAAGACGCCATTGTGTTTGGGTTGCTTCGCTCAAGTAACCAAAACATCATCGTTCCGACTAAGAGCAATATCGGTGTCGCAATCAGCATGATTTTGGTGTGAAGATGCAAAAAGTGGAAACCTTTGCGCCAGTTTAGCCAGATGTCACCCACAACAGTAAAGCCAAGCCCGCCAAAAATGAATAGCCCCGCCAGTGTAAAGATAACCAACGGATCATTCACAAAGCTCATCATACTGTCAGAAAACAGCGCGAACCCAGCGTTGTTAAATGCAGAAATTGCATGAAACAAGGCGTAAAACATACCAGTCTGCCAGCCCATTTCAGGGACCCAGCGGATAGAGAGAAAAATAAACCCGACCGTTTCTGCAACAAGCGCGAAAACAACAATCCGCTTTACTAGTCGGTTTAGATTGACTTGCCGATCTTGCCCTAATGCTTCTTTCGCCAGCGCTTGTTGACGCAAACTCAAACGCACGCCGAACATATAGAGTAAGACCGCCGACAAAGTCATCTGCCCCAATCCACCGATTTGCATTAAAAACATCAGCAAGATTTTACCCGCAAGCGTAAAGTGTTGCCCAGTATCGACAACACCAAGCCCTGTCACACTAATAGCGGACGTTGCGGTAAACAAAGCATCCGTTATCGACAGGCCCGTAACAGAAAAAACTGGCAAGGTTAGCAATACCGCAGAAGGCAGTAAAACACCGAGAAAACTGAGCAATATAATTCGCGGTTCATTGCCTTTCGCTTTCTCTTGTTTACCATCTGGTGCGTAAAAAACACCTTTCTGATGAAAATACGTCATAGCGATTTTAATTTATTTGCGAGCGCATCTTGAGGGCCGACCACAATAATTAGGTCACCAATTTCTAGTGTGGTATTAAGGTCAGGTGCCTTGGTAATTTCTGGGCCCCGTTTAAACCCTAGCACTTGCACGCCATCGACTTTGCACAGGGCCAAATCACTTAGTGTCTTACCCATCCAACGAGAGCCAATCACAAACTCCGTCATAGCTAAGCCACTGCCTAATGGGTGGAACTCAAGAACCCGTTTATCGAGCATTTTACGCGCGACACGTATCCCCATGTCACGCTCCGGCATGATAATGTGGTCTGCGCCAATTTTTTGCAGAACACGAGCTTGGAACCGGTCGTTGGCTTTAACCCATACTGACTTTACTCCCGCCTCTTTAGCAATCAATGTCGCAAGAATACTGGCATTGACATCCGCTCCGATGGCAATCATCACCATGTCGTAATCATCAAGTTTGAGCTCAGCAACCGTCTCTTCGTGAGTACAGTTAGCCACAACCGCCTGACTAACAAAACTGGCGGCTTCTTTAACTCTGTCTTCGTTTATGTCAACGGCTAAAACTTGAGCACCTGAATCTTGTAACTCTTTACACACTGCCAAACCAAATCGGCCAAGACCAATAACGGCGAATTGCTTATCACCTGTTTTCATTTGTGCCCCATCTTATGCATTCATTAGCAAGCAAAAAAGTTTGCGCCCATTCCTTACCTTGTGCAAACCTGCGGACAGATAATTGACAAAAGCTTAACGCACCTTGATTCACTTTACGTGTTAAGCGTATGACACTGATTAACTTTTTTCCTCATTACCGAATAGAAACCGTCGCGATGGCTACATAATTGGATGCCTAAAAACGCAAAAAGCCGCAAGAATGCGGCTTTTAGATCATGGGATAAACTGGCTATTTTGATTCGCGCTTATCGTGCGGTTTACGTTTATTCTTAGGCACGTAATTTAAAATTGAAATTGGTACTGGCTTTCTTGGCGCAAAACCTTCAATTTCCACTCGCTCTAGCAAGTGCCCTAAACGACTTTCAATCATGCAGAGGTTCTTAAAGTCGTCTTTTGAAACCAGTGATATCGCCTCACCTTTCGCGCCAGCACGACCTGTACGACCAATACGATGTACATACTCATCCGCTGGGTAAGGTAAATCGTAGTTGATGACAACTGGCAGATTATCAATATCAATACCGCGCGCAGCAACGCCGGTTGCGACTAAGTACTGGATTTCACCCGCTTTAAACTTTTCTATTAATTCCTGGCGAACACGCTGATTACGGCCACTGTGGAATGCTTCTGCCACAATGCCACGTTTCTCAAGTTGGCTTACCAGTTTGGCTGCGCCGTGTTTAGTTTCAATAAATACCAGTACTTGCGACCAGTCATTTTCTTTAAGCAAGTGACTTAACAGCGACGACTTCATGTCTTTATCGACGGTCGTGATCCACTGTTTAATATTTGATTTTGAGGCGCTGTGCTTTGCAATCGTGATCTCTTCAGGATCAATAATCGCATTTTTCGCCAAGTCACGAACAGGGTTAGATAACGTCGCTGAGAACAGCAAACTTTGCACATGTTCTGGCATACAGTCGACGATTTTGTCGATCGCATCGATGAATCCCATATCCAACATTTTGTCGGCTTCATCAAGCACTAGCGTTTCCACTTCATCAAAGTGAATCGCGCGTTGACCGTACAGATCAATCAAGCGCCCAGGCGTGCTTACCACAATATCGACACCCTCGATCAAGGCTTGTTTTTGTGGTGCATAATCCACACCACCAAACATCGCCATTGAGCGTAATGGTAAGTTTTTACCATAAGCTTCAATACTTTGATGAACCTGAAGCGCAAGTTCGCGTGTTGGCGTTAGGATAATCGCACGAGCGCGTTTTTTACGTTGCGTTTCGCCTCGACTAAGCTTTTCTAAGATTGGCAGAACAAAACTGGCCGTTTTACCTGTGCCCGTTTGCGCTGCTGCAATTAAATTGCGGCCACGCAATACGATTGGAATGGCTTTTTGTTGGATAGAAGTGGGTTTTTCATAACCTAGCGCTTTTACTGCATCAGCAATCGATGCGCTTAAACCAAGCTTAGAAAATGGCATAGAAAGGTCTCAACAGAGGAAATGGGCGCGTAGTGTATCAGAATCCCCGTGAAGTAACAGAAGGATTCATGCGCGAAAAACTAGGAACATGACACAATCTTAGCCCATGAAATTGGGCTGCAAACCTTTTTCTAATTTTTTCCTCACTTTGTAGGAAACATCATTAAGCGTGATTTTCCCCGTGTTGTGGCGATCGATACCTGCATTCTGTCGATAGGCAATTGAGCCTTGTCTGAACAAAACGAAAGACGGCGGTTTACCAATCGCAGCAGGGTAGAGAATGGCCATGTAAGCATCTTCTAAGCTATTAATTTTATTTCGATAGGGCCAATAGTACGCTTTCACATAGTCAAGTTGTTCAAGCGCGCTCATTCTCGCAAGAGTCTTTGTGTTCACTCCTAATGACTCTGCGGTAGAGGGCATAAATTGAATTAACCCTGTAGCCCCGCTTCCGGAACCATTTTTGATGCTTGGACTGAAAGTTTCAGCAGTTTCAAATGCCATGCACGCCATAAGATGATTAGGATTGATCTTTAGCTCTTTACTAATACGAATGACTTTAGATTTGAACTCTGGAGAAACTTTACCTCCCCACGCGACCGCGTTCTCGGGATCTGCAATCGAAGAGACCGTTGATGCGTCATGTTCTTCAACAATTTTAGAAAGTAGAGGAAGCGTTTGGCGTAGTCGATGGCTCGAACTCACCAAGCGAATTGATTTGGTAAGAAACTTGTCTTTTTTTTGATGTAGTTTTTGGAACTTTACTAACTTATACAGTTGCTTATAAACCGTTTTCACAACGAAGCCGGATGTAGGGAACACTCCCAGAATGTAATCCATTTCCTACAAATTTAATATAAATATCAGCAACAGGAATCCTGGATGTGATCAATGTCACCATAAAAATTCTCAAATTCGATACACACCGATGTAAGTGGTCAATGTGTCTCCAACACGCTAGAAGTAAAAGTAAAGAGGCATTAAAAAGGTCTTACCAATTTTTTGGTAAGACCTAAGTTTACTGATTCTCGGATAAGCGAATGTATATTCTTACAGTTCAGCTTCCCGAACCAGTTCTGCAAGCGTCGACAAACGCTGCTCACTTTGTTTAACGTAAGGATTATTCGTATCCCAAGCATATCCAGCCAAAATCGCACTAATCATCTGTTTAATACGTGGGTTCGGGTTTTGATAGAAAATCACATCTTGCAACGTGCCGTTGTACCAGCCTTCCACATAAGTGCGGAATGTGTTCACTCCCACCATTAAGCGTTGCGAGTACTCTTCTTGCCAATCAACCTTTTCACCATTCAGCTGACGAACCAAGCAGTCCGCTGCAAACTCTGCCGATTTCATGGCGATAGTGACACCCGATGAAAATACAGGATCAAGAAACTCACCTGCATTACCAAGCAACGCGTAGTGCTCTGTCGCTAAACGTTTGACGTTAGCAGAATAGCCACCCAACTCGCCTGCTGGATTCGGGTAATTCGCGTTTCGCAATAAAGCAGCCAAACCCGGCTCTTCATTGGCTAACTGCTGCAACGCTGCAATCTTATCTTCTGGGTATTTTTCGAAAAATTCTGGCTCACCCACCACACCAAACGAACAGGTACCATTAGAGAATGGGATTAGCCAGTACCATACGTCGTGATTTTCAGGATGAACTGAAATTAAAATTTTGTTGCGATCGTATTCCGGCTCTTGGGGAGAGATATGATCTTCGATATGGGTAAAGATCGCTTTTCTAGGCGGAAGACAAGAAGGTTCTTCTAGCTCCAACAAGCGTGGTAAAACACGCCCAAAGCCACTTGCATCCAGCACAAAATCTGCTTCGATTTGATAAGCCTTCTTATTTGAGTCGAGCACTTCTAATCGAGACTTTTTCCCTTCAAACACTAGGTTGAGCAGCTCATGCTGATAGCGAATCTCTACGCCTTGCTCTTCAGCGCTATCTGCCAATACTTTATCAAAGTTGGCACGTTGAACCTGAAACGTCGTGCCCGGTCCTGGCGTGTATTTGTTTGTAAAGTCGAACTGGGTGTATACGCCATTACGACGAAATGCAGCACCATCTTTATACTGGAAACCAAACTGCTTTACTGCATGAGTCATTCCTGCTTGTTCAACAACTTCCATACATGCAGGGAGTAGGCTTTCTCCTATGGAAAAACGTGGAAAAGTCTCTTTTTCTAAGACAACAACATCTATGCCACGCGATTTTAATAACGCAGAAACGGTTGAACCTGATGGCCCCGCTCCTACGACAACAACTTGCTTGAGCTCTGTTTTCATTCTGAATTTAGTTTGCTTGTAGTTTTAATAAGGTATGACCAAGGCCAATATTGTCGGTTCTTTCAACGACAGATAAACCTGCCGCTTCGACAATTTCTAAGAAATCATCACTGCGATAAAAGCGACTATTACCGTTAGCTAAACAGGTAAAATAAAGAGAAGTGGCATTAAGGCTATAGGAAGCTCCCGCGTATTTTTGAGCATCCCAAAACAGCTCCAATACGTAAATAGTATCTCCCTTCGTTAACTGGGCTTTAACTTTTTTAAGGATATTGAGGATCTCAATTGGGGAAAAGCAATCCAAGAACTGGCTCATCCACCAAACGTCAGCATGCTCCGGCAATGTTTGTGCTTTATCAAGCATGTTTGCAGGGTATGGACGTACACGCTCGACGAACTGATTTTTTGAAACATTCTTCATCGCTACTTCTAATTGCTGCGGTAAATCAACAATCGTCACTTGAACGTCAGGGTCATGTTTACAACACTGAATCGCCCATTTTCCCGTATTTCCGCCAATATCCACAAGATGCTTTGGCTTGCTTGCAAATACCTCTTTAAGCAGAAGTGGGAACGAGCGATCCGAATAGAAATGATCGAACTTAAACCAGCTCTGTTTGGCTTGTTCTGGTAACGTCGATAGACCTTGATAGATGGTCTCCCAATTGCCCAACTCTTTCAAACCAGACGGTTTACCTTCTTGAATTGCTTCCGTCAAATGCATCATCGCGGCGTAACAAACATCTGCCGTAAAATCCATGTTTGCATTCGTCATACCATCATGAAGAAGGTAAAAACCAAGGTTTGCAAGCGAATAGTTAGGTCGTTCCCATAAAACAATATGCGCACTAATCGCCATATCCAACAGTACTTTAACACCATATTCTGATACTCCCGTTTTCTCGGCAATATCTGTGGCACTCATGCCTTGAGCGCCAGCGCTGTCTAAAGCGGCTAAAATACCTAAATCTCGAAGCGTTTTGGCGGTCTGGAACACGATTGGTGCAAAAGATAACTTCTGAGCTTCTGTCTTCGCTTCAAAAGCATTAAAAGGGTCATTATTTTGATTTAACACGGAAAAACCTAACTGCAATTAATAGTTTTATTGTTGAGATTGATTGCCCAACAATGCAATAGCTCGCTGAATATCAACATTCAAGTTGTTTACCCAACGATTGTAATTGCGGTGGATTTTGCCATCACTTGCTTTGAGATTTACTGAGTTGAGATAAATAATTGAGTAATATTTATTATTGTATGGGATTTTTACTTCTGCAGAGTGTTTACGAACGTGGATTTTTGCAATAAGAACACCAGGGCTTACTTCTTCGATCGTCCAGCCTCGGTTAGTTGCTGATTGCACTATGGCCATTTTTACTTGTTTATTTTGAAGATCATAAGCAACTGGAGTATCCTCCACATTCATTACAGGTTGTACTCGTCCACAACCAACAAGAAGCAAAGTTAATAATAACGAGACATACAGCTTAAAACGCGACATGATAATTTCCTTTTTATTGTGAATTTGGGTCAACCCCAATTTGTATCGAGCTGTAAAATAAACAATTTAACCCAATATGCCAAACTCGAAGATCAACATTTCGTTCAATATTGATGCGTGGACAGCGAATTCATTCGGTTTATCCGAATCCAATGAATGGAAACAATGGGCAACAGAGATAAAATGGCCAGAAGATGGCAAAATCAATGTTGCAAATATTCCTGCGATGATGCGCAGAAGAATGAGCCCACTCAGTAAACTGGCGGTACAAACTGCAATCGAAATACTTAATCAACATCAAGTTGATTACCTTGTATTTTCAAGCCGTCATGGTGAACTGCATCGCAGCGTCGCACTAGTTGAAGATATAATTAATGGAGAAGAGGCGTCTCCGATGGCTTTTTCTCAATCGGTGCACAATACCGCCGCAGGGCTTGCCACTATCGCAACTAAACAACCCATTCCCCTAACTTCTATCGCTGCGGCAGAAAACACATTCCAAAGCGCAATATTAGAAGCATGGCTGTTTTTGTCCGACAATCCTGACAAAAAAGTACTGCTTGTTGATTTTGATGAGCCTATGCCTGACTCTTACTTAGAATATGAAAACCAACAATACAAAGGGTTTGGACTTGGCTTGATACTTTCTCATGGAGACAAGTTCGCGATACAAAGCTCCATAAACGCAGAACGTTCCGGTCATCCTCTTCCTCAAGGTTTAGTATTTTTGCAACAATACTTGTTAGATAAAAGCCAGTGGACTATTTTCGCTCCGCAACAAGCTTGGGAATGGCACAAAAAATGACTCGCTTAAATCAGTATTGGCGTGTGCTAGCAACAGGCTTTTGTTTTTCAGTATTTGGGTTAGGTGGTTTAGTACTGAGTTTCATTGTTATTCCGACCATTCGTATTTTTGTTTCAGACCAAACGGAACGCGAATATAAAGTTCAGGGTGCGATTCGATATTCATTCAACACATTTTGTAAATTGATGAAGCTAAGTGGCGCAATCGATTATCAAATTATTGGTGCCGATATTCTTCAACAAGATCGTAATTGTTTAATTGTTGCCAACCACCCTAGTTTAATCGATTACGTTCTCATTGCTTCACAATTAAATCGCTGCGACTGTTTAGTAAAATCGGCAATATGGTCGAATCCTTTTATGAAGCACATCGTAAAAACAGCCGGATATATTCCCAATGAAGCACCGGATGATTTATTAGCACTTTGTGATGAACGATTTAACAAAGGCAACGTGTTGCTTATATTTCCTGAAGGAACAAGAACAACACCAGGTGTAGAGCCGAAATTACAACGCGGTGCAGCACAAATTGCGGTAAGAACAGAACGAGATTTAAGAGTTGTCCATATTACGGTAACGCCAAGTTTCCTCACAAAAGAGAAAAAATGGTATCAAGTACCGGCAACAAAGCCCTTTTTCAGGGTTGAAGTTAAGGATAAAGTTGAGATTACCCCCTTTATAAAGCAAACTACGTCGCCGACAATAGCGGCGCGACGCTTACAACAGCACCTAGCTGAAAACATTTTTCCAGAAAACTTTTATTAATAAGCAGGTCCCAGTGGAACAGTTACACAACGACATTAAGCAACTTATTATTGATGCTTTAAACCTTGAAGATTTAACCGTAGATGATATTGAAACGGATGCACCACTTTTTGGTGATGGGCTTGGCTTAGATTCTATCGACGCGCTTGAGCTTGGACTCGCAATAAAAAAACAATACAACATCGTTATTGATGCCGACGACTCAAATACGCGCGAACACTTTGCGTCTGTAGCAAATCTAGCGAAATACGTTTCTTCTCAAACTAATGAATAAGTTGTAGGTATATTCATGACTGATGTAAATAAAGATCAAGTATTTGAACAAGTTAAAGATGCGCTTGTTGAGCTGTTCGAAATTGACGCAGCCGACATTCAATCAGATGCGCACTTATACCAAGATCTCGATCTTGATAGCATTGACGCCGTTGATTTGGTCGTACACCTACAGAATGTCACTGGCAAAAAAATCAAGCCAGCAGAGTTTAGTGCAGTAAGAACCGTTGACGATGTGGTTAACGCTGTTACTGAGTTATTGAAGGAAAGTTAATGCGCCAATTGCTGACTGGTCTGTCTGCAATTGTACTGCTTGCCTACCCCTTCGCCGTCTATTTCGGTATAGATAAATATGGCTTGAACTTAGTTGGGGGCTTGTTAATTGCTGCGTTACTTTTGCGTGTTTTCGTCGTAAATAAGACCCCACTAAAAGAGTTTAAATTCTTGGCGCTCGCTACGGGCGCTGTTGGCATTGTTCTAATTACACTTGGCATGGTGTTTAAACAACACGGGTGGCTTCAGTTTTACCCTGTCGTTGTCAATTTATGTATGCTGTGTGTATTTGGACTGAGCTTAAAACAGCCGCAATCGATCATAGAGAGGCTTGCTCGCTTGCAAGAACCCGACCTTCCGGCTAGTGGCGTGGCTTACACTCGCAAAGTGACGATGGTTTGGTGCGCCTTTTTTACGCTCAACGCTGCCGTTGCACTCTATACCTGTTTCCTACCAGTAAAAATATGGACGCTTTATAACGGCCTCATCAGCTACTTACTTGCTGGTGGCTTGTTCGCTGGAGAATGGATCGTGCGTCAATTTGTTCGAAAGGAACACTAATCGTATGAATACAACGTATTCGAGCTTTACCTCCCTAGCGACCTTGTTCATCGCGGAGAGGTCTGAGCAATCCCCAGTCTCTTACGATCGCGATACGGTTATCACGTGGGGTGATTTCCAACAGCACGTCGCAACACTTACTCAACAGCTAGAAACCCAACCAACGCAAAACATTGCGTTGTGTTTTGGCAACAGCTACCTGTTTGCCGTTGGCTTTTTTGCTTGTTGTTATGCAGGAAAATCCATTGTATTACCTGGTAATTACCAACCAGAAGCACTCAAAGAGCTCAGTGAGCACTACGATTTGTTGCTGCATGATGCCGATGTCTCGGCTCCAAAACTCGTGAGCTCGCTTTTGATCGAAGCTCAATCATTGCTAGAAACCACCGTGATTAGCGAGCCAGAGGCCAAACAACCTTATTTTTGGCGTGAATTAAACCTGGCAGAAATACCAGTAACGCTATTTACTTCGGGTTCAAGCGGCACACCAAAAGCCATTGCAAAAACGCTGAAACAGCTCGATATCGAAGTTGCTATTCTAGATAACCTGTGGGGCGACACGGTTGCCAGCACACGCGTTGAAAGCACCGTCTCTCATCAGCACATTTACGGCTTGCTGTTTCGTGTATTGTGGCCTTTGTGTTCTGCACGTCCATTTTCAGCACACAACCTTGAGTTCCCAGAGCAAATTGTCCATCACGCCGATGTTGACACCACGCTAGTAAGCAGCCCTGCGTTACTAAAACGACTCGGTGAAGAGCATAATCCGGTTGCGATTCGGTGCGTATTTTCTTCTGGTGGCCCCCTGCCAAACCAAGCCGCGCAACACAGCCAGCTGTTGTTTGGGTCACTTCCTATTGAAGTTTTTGGCAGCACAGAAACCGGCGGCATCGCTTACCGTCAGCAGCACGTAGCCAGCACTCCCTGGACGTTATTCCCTGGTGTTGAAGCCGAGCTTAACCATGAGAATTGTTTAAAGCTCCGCTCGCCACACATTGATGAAAACACTTGGTACCAAACTGCGGATGAATGCTATTTCCATGATAGTATTTCTTTTGAATTGCGTGGACGCACTGACCGAATCGTCAAAGTCGAAGAAAAGCGTATTTCCCTTGTCGAAGTGGAAAAACGTTTAGAGCAATTGCCGTGGGTTCAAGAAAGCGTGGTGATCCCAATGGAAGAATCTGGTCGCCTCACGTTAGTCTCGATCATCGTACTTAACGATAAAGGCAGCGATGTGCTTAATGAACTTGGTAAAGGCAAATTTTGGCTTGAGCTTCGCAAGGCACTGCGCAATTGGCTAGAACCGATCGCTATCCCGAGAAAATTCCGAGTGGTCGCCGAAATTCCATTGAACAGCCAAGGCAAACGCCAAGTTGCTGAAATTGAAAAACTATTCCAATAAAGCTAGTAACATGGATAAAAGAAAACCAACCATTCAGAATATTGAAGTGAGTGACCACACCGCAGAGCTTTCGCTGCGTGTGGATGCTGACATCTTAGATTTCCAAGGTCATTTCAGTGACTTTCCTCTTTTACCCGGCGTCACTCAAATTGACTGGGCGTTGTTCTACGCCGTTCAATATTTGAACACTCCCAAGGTATTTAAAGGAATGGAAGTCATCAAGTTTCAAGAGCCGATTCTGCCAAACGCCGACGTTTGTCTCTCACTCTCTTGGGACAATGAGCGCGAGAAATTGGCCTTTAAGTACACATCGAAAAACGGTGAAACCTTGGTGACTCACTCTTCAGGCAAAATGAAACTGGGTGAGTCACGTGAGTGATTACCGTCCCTGCTTTTTAATTCCTTGCTACAACCACGGCAGCACAATTGCAGACGTGGTTGCGTCGTTATCCTCTTTCGATTTGCCAGTGCTTGTCGTGGACGACGGCAGCAATGAAGACACCAAACAAGCACTTTCAGCGTTGAGTGAGCAAGGGCTGATAAAACTGATTAGTTTGAGTGAAAACCAAGGCAAAGGTGGCGCGGTGATGGCAGGCCTACATCAAGCTCACCAACTTGGTTTTACGCACACCATTCAAATCGACGCAGATGGTCAGCACGACCTAGAAGCATTGCCGAAATTGCTCAGCGCCAGCGAAACAAAACCAGATAACCTGATTTCGGGCCAACCGATATACGACGAGAGCGTACCCAAATCCCGTTTGTATGGTCGCTACGCTACACACGTTTGGGTGTGGATAGAAACCTTGTCACTGTCTATCAAAGACAGCATGTGCGGTTTTCGCGCCTACCCAGTGGCGAAAACGGTCGCCGTGTTGAACAAGTACAGCATCGGCAAACGCATGGATTTTGATATCGAAATTCTAGTGCGAATGTATTGGGAAGGCGTCGACATTGATTTTGTTCCAACGCGCGTGATCTACCCTGAAGGTGGCATTTCCCACTTCGACGCATTGTGGGACAACATCAAGATAAGCTGGATGCACACTCGCCTATTTTTTGGCATGTTGCCGCGCATTCCTTCGCTACTCGCCAGAAAGCGCAGTCACACAGACGACAGCAATGCCCACTGGTCGAAACGAAAAGAACAAGGCACGATTTTAGGCATCAAAACCTTGCTCGCGGTTTACCGCTTGTTCGGCAGAAAAGCGTTTGACCTGATTTTAAAATTAGTCATGCGCTACTACCACTTCACGGGTAAATCTGCCCGTGAAGCGTCTGAGATTTACCTGCAAAACTTGCAGCGCTACGCAGCGCAGCAGAACATCGCACTGCCAAAACAGTTGGACAGCTATCATCATCTGCTTTCTTTTGGGCGTACCATGCTCGACAAACTGGCAGCATGGCAAGGTGACTTTAATGTCGACAACCTAACCATTCACGGCCAACATCATTTCGAAGAGATGGCGCAGAAAAAACAAGGCGTGCTCATATTAGGCTCGCACCTTGGCAATATCGAACTCTGCCGCGCGCTTGGTCGTCGACACTCTCATGTCAAAATCAATGCCTTGGTATTTACCCAACACGCTGAACAATTTAATGCGGTAATGAAGGCGGTAAACCCAAATTCGGAACTGAATCTAATTCAAGTCAGCTCAATGGGACCAGACACCGCGATTCTGCTTCAACAAAAAATCGAGCAAGGCGAATGGGTGGTGATCGTTGGCGATCGCACTTCCACCAGCAAAGAAAATCGTGTCGTTTGGGCAGATTTTCTTGGTAAACGTGCACCATTCCCGCAAGGCCCATTCATGCTAGCCTCGGTATTAAAAGCGCCGGTTTACCTACTCTTCGGCCTACGCGACGATGAAGCGAACACTCCGCATTTTAATGTGTACTTTGAACACTTTAGTGACCAAATCACGCTACCGCGCAAGGAACGTCAGCAGGCACTAGAACACGTTGTTCAACAGTACGCACACAGATTAGAACACCACACACTGCAAGCGCCGTTACAGTGGTACAACTTTTTTAACTTCTGGACTTTAAGTAATCAGCCACATGACAAACAACAATAATCACAACATCACTTTTGGTGCCCAATCTTTAACCATCGAAGATGTCGTTGCCATTGCTCAAGGTGCAAAGGCAAACATGAACACCTCGCCAGAATTTACCGCGAAAATTGATCGTGGCGTGGCGTTTCTGGAACGATTACTGAAAGAAGAAGGCGTTATTTACGGCGTGACTACGGGTTACGGCGATTCATGTACTGTGGCGATTCCACCCGCTCTTGTGGATGAACTTCCGTTGCACCTTACACGCTTCCATGGTTGTGGCTTAGGTCAAATCCTTTCTCATGAGCAAGCTCGTGCGGTGCTGGCAACACGTTTATGTTCATTGTCGCAAGGCGTATCTGGCGTGTCTCACGATCTGTTGAACCAAATCGTTACGCTTATCAACCACGACATTGCGCCGCGTATTCCACAAGAGGGCTCGGTGGGCGCAAGTGGCGATTTAACGCCTCTGTCTTACCTAGCGGCGACCTTAATTGGCGAGCGTGAAGTGCTTTACAAAGGCGATGTGCGACCAACACAAGAAGTATTTGCAGAGCTGGACATTGAGCCAATTCGCCTAAAACCAAAAGAAGGTTTGGCGTTAATGAACGGTACATCCGTGATGACTGCCCTCGCCTGTCTTGCCTACAAACGCGCAGAATACCTAGCTCAGCTATGCACCAAGATTACCGCGATGGTCTCTGTGGGTATGCAAGGTAATGACTTCCACTTTGATGAAGCGCTGTTTGCGGTAAAACCTCACCCTGGTCAACAGCAAGTTGCGGCTTGGCTGCGTGATGATCTTAATGCTGAACGTCCGCCACGCAATAGCGACCGACTGCAAGATCGTTACTCGCTGCGTTGTGCGCCACACGTGATTGGCATGGTGCAAGACTCACTGCCTTGGCTACGTCAATTGATTGAGAATGAACTAAATAGTGCCAACGACAATCCAATCATCGATGGCGACAACGAGCGCGTTCTGCACGGCGGTCACTTCTACGGTGGTCATATCGCAATGGCGATGGATACGTTGAAAGTGAACATTGCCAACTTAGCTGATTTGCTGGACCGTCAGATGGCGCAACTGATGGATTACAAGTTCAATAACGGCCTGCCGTTTAACTTAACCGGTGCAGAAGGCGAGCGTAAACCGATCAACCACGGCTTTAAAGCGGTTCAGATTGGTATCTCAGCTTGGACGGCAGAAGCGTTGAAAAACACCATGCCAGCAAGCGTTTTTTCTCGCTCAACCGAATGTCACAACCAAGACAAAGTGAGCATGGGCACCATTGCGGCTCGTGACTGCCTACGCGTACTTGAGTTAACAGAGCAAGTTGCTGCGGCTTCACTCCTAGCAAGCGTTCAAGCGGTTGAGATTCGTCGTCGTCATAACGAATTGGACGAACACCACATGAGTCAGAGTTTGCGAGTAATTCGTGACGCCGTGCTGAGCGAGTTTGAGTTTGTGATTGAAGATCGCCCATTGGAACAAGATTTGCGTCATTTCATTGAACGCATTCAGCAACGTCATTGGCCACTCTACGCGGAGGTATAATGCAAGAGCAGGTTCTCTACCCATTAGAAGCGGAGGTGACTATGGTCACCTCATTCCAAGATGCTGACCCGATGGGCGTGATATATCACGGCAACTTCTTTCGGTATTTTGAAGAAGCGCGTCGTGTGCTGATGGAGAAGATCCAATACAGCTATCGCGATATGCAAGACTCTGGGTATATGTGGCCGATCATCGACACGCGCGTTAAATACGTCAAGGCGATTCCGTTTAATCACACCATTCGCATTACCGCGCAACTCACGGAGTGGGAAAACCGCTTGCGTGTGGATTACGTGATTTACGACGCCGAAACGAATCAACGTATGTGCAAAGCGCATACAACGCAAGTCGCCGTATCCATTGAAAAGCAAGAGATGTGCTTTGTTTCTCCAGCAGTCTTTTTAGATAAAGTAGAGCAATGGCACAACCATGGGAGCCTGAACTAATGCAAAAGTGGTTACTCTCTTTTTTGTTGATATTTTCTGTTCCAGCACTGGCCACACCGACAGCAAACGTAACGGATTTGGCATCGCTTCAACAGCAGTTGTCTCAGCATGAAATCGTACGCGGAGATTTTACGCAGCAGCGTCATCTGGAAATGTTTAGTCAACCTTTAACCTCTAAAGGTCAGTTCACACTGAGCAAAACACATGGCTTGTTGTGGCAACAAACTGAACCTTTCGCAGTCAATTTGGTATTGACGGAAAACAAACTTCGTCAGACTTTTGCCGACCAAGCTCCGAAAACGATTTCTGCTGAAGAAAACCCAATGGCGTTCTACTTTAGCCATGTGTTTTTATCCGTGTTCCACGGGGATACTTCTGCACTGCAAGAACAATTCACACTCGATTTTTCAGTTGAGAACAATCAATGGCAGCTCGTTTTAGTGCCAAAACAGTCGCCATTAAATGCGGTGTTTCAATCCATCACTCTTTCCGGTAAAACGCACATTGATCGCCTAACCCTACAAGAGCTGCGTGGCGATAAGACCGAAATCACGTATACGAACCAGACCTCTCTACCTCAGGAACTCACGGATGCCGAAGACGCTCAATTCCGTTTCTAAACTCAGTCTTGGCACTCACACCTTTGCTCTGGTTTGGCTCAATCTCGTTGTTTTAGCGGGCGCGTTGCTACTCAAACAATGGGTTTGGAGTGCAGAATCTCCGATTGAGACCAACATTTTAAAACTGCTGCCGAAGAACCAACAAAACCCGGTGGCTGAGCAAGCCTTTGAGTCGGTCTCGGCAAGTATGAGCGACAAAGTCATTTTCGTGATCACAGCGCCGGACAAAAATGCCCTTTTTGCAGCGGCCACTGAATTTGATAAGGGGTTACGACAAAGTAATCATTTTCGCGATGTGGTGGGAAAAATCTCACCTCAAGAGCAGCAAGCTTGGGCGAGTTACTACTTTAAGCACCGTTTCCAATTGCTGACGCCTGAACAACGAGAGCGTTTAAGCAAAAATCCAGAACAGCAAGTGCAGCATGTGATTCAGTCTCTGTACAACCCGTTTTCTGGAGTGACTGGGCAAGAGTTACAAAATGATCCTTTCTTGCTATTTCGTGATTATTTAAGCCAAGTTACCCAGCAATCGTCCTCTTTCCGATTGGATAACGGCTATCTGTCCGTCGAAAAAGACGGTGCTCAATACTTGCTTATTACTGCTGAGCTAAAAGACTCGCCTTATAGCCTAACTGGGCAGCTTGCCGTCCCTGACATTCAAGCGCTAGAGCAAAGCGTCGCGCAGAAATATGGCGCTGAAGTCGCACATACTGGCGTTCTATTTTACGCCGACTTTGGTACGCAAAGTGCAAAATCGGAGATCAGTACCATCGGTGTGTTCTCTCTGCTCGGTATCATTGCATTGTTCGTATTGGTCTTTCGTAGTGTGGTGCCACTGTCTCTCGCACTGCTTTCAATCACCATTGGCTTGCTCGTTGCGTTGTCCGTTACGACGTGGATTTTTGGAAAAGTCCATCTGTTCAGCTTAGTGTTTGGCGCAAGTTTGATCGGCGTGTCTATCGACTACGCATTCCACTACCTAACCGAACGCCTTGCGGCGGGAAATGAATGGGATAGCGAGCAAGGGTTAAAGCATATTTTCATAGCGATCACACTTGGCTTAATCACCAGTTTGATCGGCTATTTGGGCATGTTAGTGGCGCCGTTTCCTGGTTTGCAGCAGCTTGCGCTGTTTTCATCCATTGGTCTGATTGCCGCTTACATCACAGTGGTAGCTTGGTATCCGATACTGGCTCGTAACCCATCGCGCACCATTTCGAATTTACCGGGACAATCACTGTTGGCGAAATGGTTAACACTTTGGAATCAACCTCGAATTAAAGTCGGATTACCGATGTTATGTGTGGTTGCGAGTGGTTTTTTCTTGCTGCAATTGAACTACGATGACGACATTCGTCTGCTGCAAACGATGCCGAAAGATCTCAAGCAGCAAGAAACCTTGATTACGACGCTCAGTGGCATGCAATCTTCGCAGCAAATGTTGGTCGTTACCGCCGACGATGACGAAAGCCTAATGAAAAAGCTGGAGTCTTTGATACCAACTTTAGAAGCGTGGAAAGCGGACAGCACCATCGAAAGCTACCAGAGCCTGAGCCGCTACTTGAGCTCAGTGGAACGTCAGCAACAAGACTATCAATTGATTCGCGATCTTTACGCGACACAATCCAGCCCACTTACTTCCGGGCTGGGCTTAAGTAAAAAGCCCAAAATGGACGCCGACTTTATCCCTGTTACGGTTGAACAGTACTTGCAAAACCCGGTATCAGCGCCTGTACGTTTTCTTCATTTGGGTAAGATCAAAGGAAAATCGGCAACGGTAGTGGTGTTAAACCAATTGCAAGACTCCGCTGTTGTTAAGGCATTTGCCAAATCACAGTCTGATGTTGTCTACCTAAACAAAGCTGAAGAAATATCCGCCCTATTTGGTGGATACCGAATCAAAATCATGGAGCTATTGGCAGCCGCCAGTGCTGTGATCTTTCTGGTATTAATCAAGCGGTACGGTCTGCAACACAGTTGGCGAGTTTTACTGCCATCATTGATTGCTTGCGCCTGCGGTCTGGCAACTGCTGTCGCGATGGGAACAACATTAAACCTGTTCAACTTGCTTGGCTTGGTGCTCATTCTTGGTATAGGGATCGATTACACTCTGTTCTTTGCCGAGAAAGCCCGCAGTGTGAGCACACTATTGGCGATCACCCTTTCGGCAATGACCACTGTGTTGTCATTTGGATTGCTGTCACTCAGCCAAACTCACGCGATTCACAGTTTTGGCATTACGGTGTTAAGTGGTATTTTTGTCGCTTGGCTGCTCTCTCCGATTGCAATTAAAACAGAGGAAACGACGTCATGATTTTCAATCGCGCCTTTCGCTGCGCGACGTTATTCGCACTGAGCCTGTTTTTAAGTGCATGCAGCTTGGTCCCTCACCAATCGACGCCTCAGGTCGACATTGCCGAGCACACCCAAGTTAGCTTGCCCACTCCCGCAAGCTTGGGCTATCAGTTGTCTGCCAGTCAGTTAATTACGGCTTCTTGGGCAATAGATGGTAAAACCACATCTGAGCAACTTCCGGTACAACTGCAAGTGACCAACAACGAAGTGGTGCTGGCAGGCTTCTCATCCTGGGGGACAAGAGTACTCTCACTGTCTTACGATGGAGAACAAATTCAAACCGAAGTGCTCAACGGTTTACAAGGTTCGCTACCGCAGCCAGAACAGGTATTATTTAACCTGATGATCACGCTCTGGCCGAGTTCCGCTTGGGAAGGATCGTTAAATGAGGTAAGGTGGCGAATTATTGATAAAAATAATTCTCGCGCCATCTTTGATAGCGACGGTGAAAAGATCATTGAGATTCAATACAGCTCTTCTAACAAGTTAGAGGGTAAGATTGATTTTCATCACCTCAAACATCAGTTTTCAATTTCTATTCAAACACTGCAACATCAGATTAATTAAGAAAAATTTAGAATAACAATATGCCTATTCGCTCTTCTCAACCTTTGTATATTCAGGCCTGTGGCTTTCACTCTGCCATGGGACAAGATGATGCGCTCATCCACCAGTGTTTATCGGGAGCGAAGCCATCCAACATGGTGGTTGACCGAGATATTTTAAATTCAGGCCGCCAAACAGTAATCGGTCGAATCGCACAGACGTTACCGCAATTACCACCCGCACTCAGCCAGTTTGATACGAGAAACAACCGCCTCGCACTTTCGGCTTTGCAGCAAATCGAAGGCGACGTGCGTAACGCCATTGCTAAATATGGTCGTGACCGTATCGCGGTCGTGATCGGCACCAGCACATCTGGCATTTCAGATGGCGAAATCGCATTTGGTGAAAAGCTGGCAAACGGTAATTTTCCTGTCGACTACCATTACACCAAACAAGAGCTTGGAAACTGCAGCGATTTTATTGCCGCCTACTTTGATTTGAGCGGCCCACATTACTCAGTTTCAACCGCCTGTTCTTCTAGTGGTCGTGTCTTTTTAACCGCGCAACGCCTGATTCGCTCTGGCATTGTTGATGCGGTTATTGTGGGTGGTGTAGATACCATTTGTCGCCTAACACTAAACGGCTTTAACGGTTTAGAAGCTCTATCCGATACTCTTTGCAAACCGTTTGACCAACATCGCAACGGCATCAATATCGGCGAAGCCGCAGCATTAATGTTGCTAAGCAAAACACCTGCGCCCGTTGCTCTTCTCGGAGCTGGCGACAGCTCAGACGCACACCATATTTCCGCACCACATCCAGAAGGGTTAGGCGCAGAAGAAGCGATGAAAAAAGCGTTGGCCAATGCAGGACTTACAGCGCAAGACATTGGTTACATCAACGCGCATGGCACAGCAACGCCGTTAAACGATGCGATGGAAAGCAAAGCCATTCATCGCTGCTTTGGAGACTACGTTCCCGTAAGCTCGACAAAGCCACTTACCGGACACACATTAGGTGCAGCAAGTGCTACGGAAGCCGCGATCGCTTGGCATATTCTCAAGTACAACCTTGATTTGCCAATACAACACTGCGAAACCAAAGCAGACGATATCCATATATCGTTAGTTGAGACGCCAACCAAACTGGGTAACAAAGCGATTCTCAGCAACTCTTTTGCTTTTGGTGGCAATAATATTAGTCTTATTTTTGGTTACGCTCATGACTAAATTTCCTCCCATCGAACAACTTTTGCCACACGACAAACCAATGATCTTGGTTGATCGTGCTTTGGATGTTCAACAAGATACGATTCACTGCCAGGTTGATATCGCAGAACACAACCCGTTCTTCGACTCGGCCTCTCAAACTGTGCCAGCTTACGTTGGCATTGAGTTTATGGCGCAATCTGTCGCGGCGTGGTCTGGTTACCACGCATTAATGAAAGAACAAGCGCCACCGATTGGCTTTTTACTTGGTAGCCGTCGATACACGTCTGAATGCGATACGTTTTCTCGCGGACAGGTGCTCGATGTGTATGCTGAAAAAGTTATGGAAGATAACGGTATGGCGGTTTTTTCAGCCCGTATTGAGCTACAAGGAACTGTTGTAGCGACTTGCCAATTGAACGTTTACGTTCCATCAGAAGAAAAATTACAAGAAATGAAAATCAGGAGTCAACAATGACCCGACAAGTCCTCGTTACAGGTGCCAGCAAAGGCATCGGTAAAGCCATTGCCGTTCAATTAGCCAAAGATGGTTTCCAAGTCATTGTCCATTACATGGGCGATCAACAAGGCGCGCAAGACACCCTAAACACCATCGAACAGCATGGTGGTAGCGGTCGTCTTATCCAATTCGACATCAGTGACCGTACAGATTGTCGTGAGAAGCTAGAAGCCGATATCGCCGAACACGGCGCTTACTATGGCGTCGTAAACAACGCTGGCATCACAAAAGATACCGCTTTCCCTGCGATGACCGAAGAAGAATGGGATGGTGTGATTCATACCAACTTAGATAGCTTCTACAACGTTCTTCACCCTTGTGTTATGCCAATGGTGCAAAAGCGCAAAGGCGGCCGAATTGTTACGCTTGCATCAGTCTCTGGCCTAATGGGGAATCGTGGTCAAACTAACTACAGCGCAGCGAAAGCGGGCGTAATTGGTGCAACAAAATCACTCGCGCTTGAACTGGCAAAACGCAAAATCACCGTCAACTGCGTTGCACCGGGACTTATCGACACAGGCATGGTAGACGAACACGTGAAAGAACATGCGATGCCGCAAATTCCTTTGCGCCGCATGGGAGAGCCAGAAGAAGTTGCTGGTTTAGTCAGTTACCTTATGTCTGACATCGCAGGCTATGTAACTCGCCAAGTCATTTCGGTAAACGGAGGCCTAGTATGAGCCGTCGAGTTGTTGTAACCGGAATGTCAGGCGTGACTGCGTTTGGTAACGATTGGCAATCTGTCGAACCAAAACTGCGTGACTGCCAGAACGCGACGCAATACATGCCTTCTTACGAACAGTATGATGGTTTGAACACCAAGCTCGCGGCACCAATTTTAGATTTTGAACTGCCAAAGCACTACAAGCGCAAGCAAGTACGCGGCATGGGGCGTGTTTCCAAATTGGCGACCGTCGCAACAGAAAACGCACTAAGCCAAGCAGGTTTGATTGGTAACGACGTACTCACCAATGGTCAAACGGGTATCGCATACGGCTCATCAACAGGCAGTACTGACGCAATCGGCGCATTTGGTGTCATGCTGAATGAGAAAACCACTAAAGCGATCACCGCAACGACTTACGTGCAAATGATGCCGCATACCACGGCAGTGAACGTTGGTCTATTTTTCGGTTTGAAAGGCCGAGTGATCCCAACCAGCAGTGCATGTACCTCTGGCAGCCAAGCAATCGGCTACGCCTACGAAGCGATCAAGCACGGCTACCAAACGGTCATGGTTGCTGGTGGCGCTGAAGAATTGTGCCCAACGGAATCCGCTGTCTTCGATACCCTTTTTGCCACCAGTCTGAAGAATGAAGACCCGAAAAGCACACCAAGACCTTATGACTCCGATCGCGATGGTTTGGTGATTGGTGAAGGTGCGGGAACGCTAGTTCTGGAAGAGTACGAACACGCCGTCGCTCGTGGCGCGAAAATCTATGCAGAAATCATCGGTTTTGCCAGCAACTGTGATGCCGCACACGTCACTCAACCACAGATGGAAACCATGCAAATCTGTATGGAAATGGCTTTGCAAAACGCGAGCATTCCTGCTGAGAAGATCGACTATGTATCTGCTCACGGCACAGCCACCGACCGCGGCGATATTGCAGAAAGTAACGCAACAGCGAATGCTCTGGGCAAAGTGCCAATAAGTTCACTCAAGAGCTACTTTGGCCACACACTAGGCGCGTGTGGCGCGATTGAAGCGTGGCTAGGTTTAGAAATGATGCACACGGGTTGGTTCAACCCAACGCTCAACCTAGAAAACCTCGACGAGCAATGTGGCGATTTAGACTACATCGCCGGACAAGGCCGAGAACTGGACGTGAAATATTTGATGAGTAACAACTTCGCCTTTGGCGGCATCAACACCTCCATCATCTTTAAAAAGATGTAATGCCCTTAATAAATGCAAAAGCGCTGGTTAACCAGCGCTTTTTTGTTGGTTGCCTATCAGGTTCATATATCACGCTGTAACGGCAAACAAGACATTACCATTCCGCGATACAAAGGCGACTTTTAACACCACGAATTTGTAATCCCATCGCTTCAAAGACATGCTCAAAATCTTGACAAGATGCAGGCACATTTGGTAGCGACAATGAAGCCTCGGTAAAAAACGTCCGACTCAAATTATCCGTCTCTCCCCAAGCTAACTGCCACCAATCCAAAATTCGCGGCTTGGATGCGTTTAATCGATAGCTAGCAGGAATACGATCACGCTTGTTTAGGTTTTCAACCTTAGATGTTGGTAGTAAGTTCCACTTATCATTGTTGGGCCAATAAACAAATGGCAAACAGTGATCAACGTGATACTCATTTCGTAATTTGCTTCCACTCCATACACTGACAATGTCGCAATGGCTGAGCTTCAACTGTTCAATTCTCTTTCGCACGACTCGCGTATCATGGTCTTTATCAATCCAGACCAAACAATCATGATACGTTTGCAGTGGAATACCCCGCTCTTGATTAGACCGAAATCGTTGCATTTCCATAATCCATTGGTTGACCACCAGCGGCTCAATCCAAGAGTTATACAATCGAAAACAATCCCAAAGGCTTTCATCCAACACAAACAGCCCATAACCTTCGAGGAACTCGCTATCCACAACAATTGAACGTTTTGGCTTCTTAGCTGAACGAATCATTTCAAAGTAAGGGTTTGATTTATCACCTTGATAGGTAAAAGTGACGGGACCATCTTTTATGGTTTTTAAGCTGTCTTTTATCGCTTTATCAAGCGCCACTGCATCTTCACCAAAAAATGTCGTGCCTATAGCAAGATCATCAGGACTTAAATGGGAAAGTCTGCCCCAGCCATCGGGCTTTATAAAACCTAGCCCTTTAGACGAGTTCGAGCTTTGCTGGATGTTCTCTTTATCGATTAAACGCTTAAATTGACGAATCCAATATAAGCCAACTAATCCTAATGGGATTGCAACTTTACCTTCGCTGCGATCAACCACTGCACCAGAATGAGCGTCTGCAATACGTAGTAAAGTACGTAGTAGTGCGAGCTTATAGGTAGCCGATTTGGAATCATTGACGATAATGTGGCGAACCTTATTCAGATCACCGGAACCATCATCAGGCAAAGACATCACTACAGTTTGCCAAGATACACCCGTTCGCTTTAACTGATCGTCATCGAGAGATACGTTTCTCACCATTAAAGCGCTATTCTTTGCAAACTTTTCGAGCTCTTCAACCGATACGGGATAAGCTTTACGACCGTCAGAAAAGTCACCGTGACGAAGGCTAATCACCAATCGACCATTAGGCGCTAACAAATTTGCAAGTTTGCGAAATGCACGTTCACGGTGCGTAGGCGCAAGATGCATCCATACCGCACTGACAAGAATTAAATCGAAGCGAAAGCCAAGATTAATGGTTTTCTCAAGCTTAGGTAATGCATCTTCAAGCCAAGTAACGGAATCGCCACAGTAAGACTTACCAAGCCTTAGAAGTGCTTGAGCAGGCTCAATCGCAACAACTTCACACCCATGCTCAGCCATCCATTTCGCGTCTCGACCAGAGCCCGCGCCAACATCTAACACACGATCTCCAGCCTGGGGCCAGAAGACTCTCCAACTCGCGTGGACATCCTCAAACTGGATCGATGTGTATTGCTTCGCGAAAGAGTCGGCGTGTCGGTCATAAAAGTTAGAAGTGGCAGGCATAAAGGTTAACGAAAGGTAATTAATATGCGTCCATATTAATTGCTAGAAATTGCAATGGCTAGAATGCCATTCAAAAGTTGTAGATAGAGTGGCAATTACAGCCAAAAACCTAAAAACGACAAAGCCCCGACAACTCAAAGAGTTATCGAGGCTTTTGAATAAATGGCACGCCCTATTGGATTCGAACCAATGACCACATCCTTAGAAGGGACGTGCTCTATCCAGCTGAGCTAAGGGCGCGCTACAGGGACAGGATTATACGAGTTCAAACGGGTAAATCAACGGGTTTTCATAACATTCTGATCTGAATGCCTAAAAAAAGTCCATTAAAACGCTTAATGTTCAAAAACACCACAAAGCAAACGTTTGCGTATGGATGTTGATAAGAAATTCTGCGACAATGCGCCGCAGATAATCTGCCTTCTTAATTTATAAGGAAAGTCATGACTGCTCAAAATATAGACGGAACTCTCATTTCCCAAACTGTTCGATCCGAAGTGGCTGCACGTGTTAAAGCACGTGTTGAAGCTGGGCTACGTGCTCCTGGTTTAGCAGTGGTTCTAGTTGGTGAAGATCCTGCTTCTCAGGTTTATGTCGGTAGCAAACGCCGCGCATGTGAAGAAGTTGGGTTTGTTTCTAAGTCTTTTGACCTTCCTGCGTCTAGCTCAGAAGAAGAGTTACTAGCGCTGATTGATGAATTAAACAACGATGATGAAATTGACGGCATTCTAGTGCAATTACCCCTTCCTGCAGGCATAGACACAACACATGTTTTAGAGCGCATTCACCCAGAGAAGGACGTGGATGGCTTCCACCCTTACAACGTTGGTCGTCTTGCGCAACGTATTCCAAAGCTTCGCTCTTGCACGCCAAAGGGCATCATTACCCTACTCGACCGTTACAACATTGAGCTACGTGGTAAACATGCGGTTGTGGTTGGCGCGTCAAACATTGTTGGTCGTCCAATGACACTTGAGCTGCTGCTTGCGGGCTGCACAACAACAACATGTCACCGTTTTACCAAAGACCTAGAGAGTCATGTGCGTCAAGCTGACGTTGTCGTGGTTGCGGTTGGTAAGCCTAACTTCATCCCTGGTGAGTGGATTAAAAAAGGCGCAGTGGTGGTCGATGTCGGTATTAACCGTCTTGATTCAGGCAAACTAGTTGGTGACGTGGAATACGACAAAGCACGTGAAAGTGCGAGCTTTATTACTCCTGTTCCTGGTGGCGTTGGCCCAATGACCGTCGCAAGTTTAATTGAGAACACGATGCTCGCTTGCGAACAGTTCCACACAGACAAATAACGTAAAACTTCAGATACGAAAAAGGCTCCGCAAGGAGCCTTTTTGCTAATTGTTGATATCTATTTCAATTACAGACTTAAAATCACGCCCGCAATAGAAGCGCTCATTAAGTTCGCCATGACACCAGCGATAATCGCACGGAAACCATGCTTAGAAACAAATGCACGCTTTTCTGGTACCAAAGAGCCCAACCCACCAATCAGCATCGCCATGCTTGAGATATTTGCAAAGCCACACAAAGCAAACGTCACGATTGCTTGTGAGTGTTCACTAAGTTGAGACTTCACTTCTGCAAGCTGGATGAAAGCGACGAACTCATTCACCACGATCTTGTTACCAATCAGCGAGCCTGCTGTGGTTGCTTCTTGCCATGGTATACCCAACAACCAAGCGACTGGCGCAAACACAAAACCTAGGATGAGCTCAAAACTTAATGGTGTCCCAATCAGATCACCTATCCAACCTAACATACCGTTTAGCATTGCAATGACACTAATAAACGCCAGTAACGTACCACCGACCGATACAGCAATGCGTACACCCGCCATGGCACCATCGGCTAATGCTTCTACTACGTTGGTTGCACGTGGAATTTCAACTTGGCTAATGTCGATATCTGCTGCTTTATCCGTATCTTCTGGCATTAAAATTTTTGCCATCAACAAGCCGGCAGGTGCCGACATAAATGCAGCAGCAATAAGATAGTTGAGGTCGACACCCAGTGATGCATAACCAACCAACGTTCCGCCAGCAACTGACGCTAAACCACCTGTCATAACTGCAAAGAACTGCGAGTCAGTCATGTGTTTTAGGTAAGGCTTTACCATTAATGGTGCTTCAATGGTGCCAACAAAGATATTCGCCGTAGCAGACAAAGACTCAGCACGACCGATACCCAGCAGCTTTTGAATACCACCACCGATAAAGTTAATGATTTTTGGCATCACACCAATGTGATAAAGACCTGAGATAAGAGAGGAGAAGAAAACGATGATACCCAGAACATTGATCGCAAAGGTGAAGCCCCCTGTCGCCAAATTACCGAATAAAAACGCAATGCCCTCTTGACCATAGTTGATCAAATTCGACACAACACTGCTCACTGAATTCAGCGCATCTCGTCCTGCTGGTACATATAAAACCAACAACGCAAACAGTACCTGCAAAGCAAACGCAAACGACACCGTTCTCAGCTTTATATTTTTTCTATTTGTAGAAAGTAGCCATGCTAGGAATAGTATGGCTACGATACCAATAATTGAGTTCATAAAATGAATCCGACAGAAGGGGGATATGGAAGGCACCGGATTGTATAGCGGACTCAAAATGCTGCAAGTTGAGGATGTTAACAGTGTGAAAAGTTTAAGCGACCAATAACTGACCAACAAAATAACCAATTGAATTTATTGAAGATAAACGTTTGCTTATTTTAATTATTTCCATATGGAAAATATGTTTCTGATTCAGGAAAAATTTTTGTGAAGTGAATCACTTTATGTGTCGTTCTACAACGTCATTGATCCTGTTATTTAGGAATAGAGATGTAAGGTGCTAAACGTTGGTCCCAATGACAAGGGTTGCCGATCTTCTGTTTGATAAAGTTAATCACTGCGGATATTTTTTTTGGCATATGTTGGCGGCTTGGGTATACCGCATAAAACGGCATCGACTGGCTGGCTTTCCAGTCAGGTAACAGCTGTATTAACTTACCCGTTCTGAACTCATCACCCAGCAAGTAAGTGGCAAGGTAGGCAATACCCCAACCTGCAATAGCCGCGTCCCGGACGGCTTCTGCCAGATCCACTGAATAGTTACCCGAGACTTTTACGTTCAATTCTTTCTGATCTTTGGTAAACGCCCACCCCGTATAGTCACGCTCCCAGCTTCTGTATATGAGGCAGTTGTGAGCAGATAGGTCATCCGGTTCTGTTGGCGTGTCATGTTTCAATAAGTAATCTGGCGATGCCGCAACAACAAACTGGCAATCCGTCAAACGCTGCGCAATGTAACCTTCAGGCAAATGCTCGTTGTTGGTTACCCATAAATCGAGCCCTTCGGCTAACATATCGACCTTATAGTCAAACAGATGTACTTCCACTTGAAGTTGAGGATACAGTTCGCGTAACTCTTGAATCGCTGGAATAATGTGTAAGGTACCAAATGATTGCGACAACCCAAGACGTACCAAACCTGCCACTTCATCCCGCTGGGTTTCCATCTCTAATGTGGCGCTGCTCACCGCTTGTACCACTTGCTCACAGTGATGAAAAAAGGTTTTCCCTGCCTCAGTCGGCGTAAAGCTTCGCGTAGTGCGTTGAACAAGCTTGATACCAAGAGACGCTTCTAACTGACTCAACTGTTTACTCACATGAGACACCGACACGCCTAAGCTCTTTGCAGCAGCTGTGAAGCTTTTGTGTTTAAGAAGAGCGGAGAAAATCACCATTTGTGCGGCAAGTTCAGATAACACGCTTTACCTCGATTTGGTTATAGAAAAAACAAAGGGCTCCGAAGAGCCCTTGTATTGAAGACTGAATGCCAAATTGTTTGATGGCAGATCAGTATTTAATGCGGTCAGCCAAGTGACTCACAGCAAGTGCGAAGTAGTAAGAGCGGTTCCACTTCATCAATACGTTGTAGTTATTGTAAACCAGATACGTACGACCATTCTCGTCGTCCGGCATGATCAACCATGCTTTGATGTCTTCATCCAGTTTTGGCAACGGGCTACCGTCATATTTTGTGATACCTAATTGGCTCCACTCTTGAAGGTATTTGCCTTTTTCAGCCGTGCGCCCTTCTAGGCTGCGATCAATATTTTTAGGAACCTTAACTTGGCGACCCCAAGTATATTTATCATCCCAACCAGACTTGCTCAAATAGTTAGCGGTTGATGCAAACACGTCCGCTTCAGATTGCCATATGTCTTTTTTACCATCACCGTTGCCGTCAGCAGCAAAACGAAGGAAAGAGCTTGGCATAAACTGGCATTGACCCATCGCACCAGCCCATGAGCCTTTAAAGTTCTCTAGCTCAATATGGCCTTGATCGAGGATCTGAAGTGCCGACATGGTCTCTTTACGGAAAAACTCTTCACGACGGCCTTCAAATGCCATTGTGGATAGTGCATCAATCACTTTAAAGTTGCCGGTAAACTTACCAAAGTTACTTTCAACTCCCCAAAGTGCCACAATAAAGCGCGGGTGGACACCGTACTCATCGCCTATACGCTTTAGCTCGGTGTAATGCTCTTTGTAGAGTTGTCTGGCTTGCTTCACCTTCCACTCAGGCACCGCGCGAGGAATGTACTCATCCAATGTCAGTTTCTTTTCTGGTTGGTTTCGGTCCGCTTTTACTGCTCGGGGCTTGTACTCAACATTAGCAAAAGCAGCACTAATGACCTGCTCTGAGATACCTTTATCACGAGCTTCAGCACGCAGCTTATTCAAGTATTCATCAAAACCCTCGCTACTTGCAAAAACCGAGGTACACATACCAACGCTAAGCATGGTAGCCAGTATCTTTTTCATATTGCCCTCCTTGAGCAAGGCAGAAATCCCAGATGAAAAACGATGACGTTATTCGCCTTTCTGCTGGGCTTTTTGTTCTTTGTACTTTTCTAATAGGTTCTCCGGCGGCGGTGGAACCTGAAGAAAGAAGCCATCATTTTGTAATGAAGCCTTCACTTTTTCGATATCAACTTGTGCCAATTTACGGCCATCAAGTTTAATCGTCATGACAGCGATAGGCTTACCGAACATCTGCATTAAGGTGTCAGGAACCTGTGAAAAATCATCCTTTTTCGGAATATAGAGATAAGTACCTTCTTTTTTCGAGCTTTTATAAATAGAACAAAGCATGACACGCCTTTTATGCTGATTTAGCCGCGTTGAGTGCGGATTAGGTTGTAAACGTCAAATTCTCGCAAACTTAATAGCAAATTTGAGATTAATTCACCTATTTGCCCACGAGAGAACTTGCTGCGTCAAAGGATGAAATATAACATGACATACCTAGTTTAAGGCAACGCTCTTTCAATAAAGGCAAGAAGTCCACGATGACCCATTCACCAGACCTTAAAGGTAGCAGTTTTACATTGTCAGTTTTACACCTTTCTGACAATGAGATCGCAAAGACTGTCGAATTTTTGCAAGAAAAAGTTTCTCAAGCACCTTCTTTTTTTGCATCCGCGCCTTTGGTAATCAATATAGCAAAAGTACAAGGCGACATTGATTTCCCTAAGCTTAAACAAGGCATCTCAGATGCCGGTTTTATTCCGGTCGGTGTAACGGGCTGTAAAGACAAGCGTGTACAAAACCTTGCTTCCGAAGCTGGCTTCGCCATTATGTCGGCGAGCAAATCGCCAAGCCAAGCACCTGCCAAAATGGCACCAACGAAAGTAGTTCGTACGCCTGTCCGCTCAGGACAACAGATCTACGCAAAAGATGGTGATTTGGTGGTGCTAGCGCACGTAAGTGCAGGTGCTGAAGTCATTGCTGACGGCTCTATTCATATCCATGGCACACTTCGAGGTCGTGCGATTGCAGGAGCAAGTGGTCAGCAGGAAGCGCGTATTATTTGCCACGATTTACAAGCAGAACTGGTATCCATTGCGGGTGACTACTGGTTAAGCGATCAAATTGAAAGCGAGTACTGGCAAAAGAAAGTAATGATCAGTAAAGCCGATGAATCATTACATTTAGAAGTTCTCGCGATTTAATCTAAAAAGGAAAAAAAATGGCACGCATTATTGTAGTAACGTCTGGTAAAGGTGGCGTTGGTAAAACCACTTCAAGCGCAGCCATCGCCTCTGGTCTAGCTCTTAAGGGAAAAAAGACCGCGGTGATCGATTTTGACATCGGTTTGCGTAACCTCGATCTAATCATGGGCTGTGAGCGCCGCGTCGTGTATGACTTTGTAAACGTCATTAACGGCGAAGCGACATTAAACCAAGCGCTGATCAAAGATAAGCGCACGGACAACCTATTTATTCTTCCTGCTTCTCAAACTCGTGATAAAGACGCACTGACAAAAGATGGTGTTCAGCGCGTATTCGGTGAACTTGATGAAATGGGCTTTGATTTTATTATTTGTGATTCACCAGCAGGTATCGAGCAAGGCGCGTTAATGGCCTTGTACTATGCCGATGAAGCCATTGTCACAACGAACCCAGAAGTCTCTTCTGTACGTGACTCTGACCGCATTCTCGGTATTTTAGATTCTAAGTCACTGCGTGCAGAACAGGGGCTAGAGCCAGTAAAACAGCATCTGTTACTGACTCGCTACAACCCATCTCGCGTCACTCAAGGCGAAATGCTAAGCGTTGAAGACGTTGAGGAGATCTTACATATTCCACTACTGGGCGTGATTCCAGAAAGCCAAGCCGTGCTTAACGCGTCAAACAAAGGTGTGCCAGTCACTTTTGACGATAACACCGATGCGGGTATGGCTTATTCTGACACCGTTGATCGCTTATTAGGCAATCAGGTTGAATTTCGTTTCCTTACTGAGGAGAAGAAAGGACTCTTTAAACGACTCTTTGGAGGCTAGACATGTCATTATTAGAATTTTTCCGTCCACAGAAGAAAACTTCTGCGAATCTAGCTAAAGAGCGTTTGCAAATCATTGTCGCAGAGCGCCGCAGCCAAAATGATCCTGCGCCGTCTTACTTGCCTCAATTAAAAGAAGACATCTTGAAGGTGATCAGCAAGTACGTAGCAATTGATCCAAATATGGTTGACTTAACATTTGAGCACAAAGACGACGATATCTCAGTTCTTGAGCTGAATGTGAAGCTACCAGACGAAGAAAAGTAATCAGTTTCTCTCGCCAGACGAATGCTCTAATTAGAACGAAAAAGGTTGGCATCGAGGCCAACCTTTTTCATCTTTCATTACTTTAATGCTTTGTTCATCTTGTCGCCGAGTAAATCCAAACGCCACCCTTGCATCAAATCAGGCAATACTTCTGGGTCACGATCTTTTTTCCAAACCCAACTGATCAACTGATTGATCTGCTTTTTAGAGGCAAGGAACTCCGTGGCTAAACCTGACTTCTGCGAAGCCGATTTCACCAAGTCTTTCATATTTTTGAAGACCTGCTTGTAACCCGGATAGTCCATTAAACGCTCAATTTTCGCAGGATACTCTTCAGAAGGTGTTTGCTTCGCTTGCTTAACAATCGCGGCAATCTTCGCGCCATGGCGGTTAATCGCTCGGATATCAATATCTTCTGCTTCCATCTTCTTAAAGTTCGTTAAACCAAGACGAGCGACCGTTAATAGATCACCTTCTTTGAAGATAAAGTTCAGCGCTAAATCTCGTTTGATTGCTTCACGATAACGCCACGTCGCCAATGGCTTTAAAATCGCCAGCTCAGAAGGTTTTAATTGCCAAGCGCCCTTAATATCAAGGTAGGCATTCTCTTCATTGGTTACGCGAATACGTTTCGAAACGAGTAAATCACTTTCTTGCTGTACAGCTTCCCACCAACCTGCTTGCGTCACCTTATCGAACAGCTTTTCGTATAACGGTAACAAGTAATGAACATCTGCGGCAGCATAATCTAATTGCTTTTGTGTCAGTGGACGAGCCATCCAGTCGGTACGTGATTCACTTTTGTCGAGCTCTACGCCTAAATATTCTTCCACCAGCGATGCGAAGCCTGTCGATAGGCCGTGACCGAGAAAAGCGGCCATCAGCTGCGTATCCACCATAGGGAATGGTGTACAACCAAAAGCGTTTTGGAAAACTTCTAAATCTTCACCACATGCGTGCAGCACTTTTAGCACAGAAGTATCTTTTAATAGCGCTACAAACGGCGTCATATCCGTTAATTCAGTCGGATCAATCAGCGAGAGGCGATTACCATCGAAAAGCTGAATCAGACCTAACTGCGGGTAGAAAGTGCGAATACGAACGAATTCGGTATCCAGCATCACTACGTCTGCCTCTCGGGCATGAGTGCAAACCTCTTCTAGGTCTTTGTTTTTAGTAATAATTTGATAGTTCACATACTTCTCGCTATAAAAATGCCAGCAAAACGCTGGCATTCTATCATTTTTTAAATCTCTCGACTCGACGAAATCGGCTTATGCGCTTTTCTTCGCAAGTTCAGCGTCATTCTCTTCGCGTAAAACACGACGCAAGATCTTACCGACATTGGTTTTAGGTAAGTCTTCGCGGAACTCAACCAACTTCGGAACTTTGTAGCCAGTTAAGTGTTCTCGACAATGCGCGATCACTTCGTCTTTGGTCAAGCTCGGATCGCGTTTCACGACATAAATCTTCACTAATTCACCAGACACTTCATGCGGCTGACCAATAGCAGCAACTTCAAGTACTTTGCCGTGAAGTGCTACAACGTCTTCGATTTCGTTCGGGTAAACATTAAAGCCTGATACTAAGATCATGTCTTTCTTACGGTCAACGATATGCAGGAAGCCTTCGTCATCAAACTTAACGATGTCGCCGGTTGATAGCCAGCCGTCTTCGTTAATCGTATCTTTCGTTGCTTCAGGTCGTTGCCAGTAACCTTGCATAACCTGAGGACCACGAACTTGAAGTTCGCCAGTTTCAGTATTCGCAAGAGCGTTACCTTCTTCGTCCACGATACGAACTTCTGTTGATGGTACCGGCAGACCAATAGAGCCATTGTATTCAACAAGATCATGCGGATATGCCGCCACCAACGGAGAACACTCTGTTAGACCGTAACCTTCGAGCAAATAGCAACCCGTGGTCTTTTGCCATCTTTCTGCCACTGAGCGCTGCACTGCCATGCCGCCGCCAACAGCTAAACGTAGATTACTGAAATCCAACTCATGGAAATCTTCATTATTGACCAATGCATTAAATAAGGTATTCACGCCCGTAATCGCAGTAAACGGATGCTTTTGTAGCTCTTTCACGAACCCTGGAATATCTCTAGGGTTGGTAATAAGTAAGTTACGACCACCCATTTCGACAAACAGCAGACAGTTTACGGTAAGAGCAAATACGTGATACAGCGGTAACGCTGTCACGACTAATTCACGCCCCGGAGACAAGACCGGTCCGTACGCGCCTTTTGCCTGTAAAACGTTCGCAATCATGTTGCGGTGAGTCAGAATCGCACCTTTCGCGACACCTGTCGTCCCCCCCGTATATTGCAGGAATGCAATGTCATCCCCAGACATAAACGGTTTAACGTATTGTAGACGACGACCTTTGCGCAGTGCTTTGCGCATTGAAATTGCGCCCGGTAGATCGTACTTAGGAACCATACCTTTTACGTATTTCACCACGAAATCGACAATCGTACCTTTCGCTCGTGGCAGCATTTGACCAAGACTGGTTAACACTACGTGTTTGACTGGTGTTTTATCGACGATTTGTTCTAGCGTGTTCGCAAAGTTAGACACAATCACAATCGTCGTCGCACCTGAGTCATTCAATTGGTGTTCAAGTTCACGAGGAGTGTAAAGTGGGTTAACGTTTACGGCGATACAACCTGCACGCAAAATACCAAATAATGCTACTGGGTATTGCAGTAAGTTTGGCATCATCAGAGCAACGCGGTCACCCTTTTGCAGTTTTAACTCGTTTTGCAGATACGCTGCGAATGCGCGACTACGCTCTTCCAATTTACGGAAGGTCATAACCGAGCCCATGTTCATGAATGCTGGTTGGTCTGCATATTTTTGTACAGACTGTTCAAACATTTCTACCAAAGACTCATATTGCTCTGGATTAATGGTTTCAGGTACGTCACTTGGATAACGTGAAAGCCATGGTTTATCCACGATGTTACTCCTCGTTTATAACTGGCTAAAAAATAGCGTCCTTTTTATTTTGAAAGCTATTACAGCACAGCGAACGTGCTTGAGCACGCAACTCTCAAACACTTGTTTAAATTTTGTTAACTACACCAAGAATTCGCGTTGCGACCTCGAGTATTTGCTCTAAATGACAGTGATGACCACCCTTGACAGAAACCACTTGCGGTGGGTTCTCTCCCCAATCAGCTTGGTTAGATGGTAAATTCTGAAATCCTTGATCGCCTAATACAATCAAATGAGGACAACGTATTTGGCTGGTAATCGAGTTAGCATGCGCTTGCGCCATTCGGTAAAGCGACGCACATTTTAACTTGGCGTCATGCCGCCAATACCATTTATCTCCTCGCTGCTCTGTTCCACGCTCGACTATCGGTAGAAGTTGCTCAGCGGTTAATTGGTTGGCTTGCATGCGTAATTTTAACGCCAGATCGAAGGAGGCAATGGCTCGCTCTGGCTTGTTTTGCTGTCTTATTCGACTTAAAACGCCATCGCGAAGACGAGGCAAACTGTTAGTAGGATCCTCATGAAGAGGTCCTGCTCCCTCAATTTGCACAAGAGCTTCGACCTGCTCTGGAAACGCTGCACTATAGCAACTTGCGATTAAAGCACCAAGTGAATGCCCTACTAATATCAGTCTGTTTGGTGATAATTCGTCCAAAAACTGATACAAATCGGCAATATAGTCGTGAAAGGGGTAATAATTATCGTGAGATTTATGACTCGATAAACCGTGACCAAAATGATCGATGGCGAGGAGGTGTAAGTGAGGATTAAGTTGATTCAACTGCTCCATGAGCGCTTTAAAGCTGCCCGCATTATCTAACCACCCATGAAGAAAAACGACTGACAAGTCAGCCGTTTTCTCGTTCCCTATCTCAAGGGCTGCCATTTTGCCGGCAGGAAGCTCGAATTGACGCTCATGCATCGCAGATTATTTGACCTGTTTTATCACTTTACCGTCTTGTGGGAAATCATTACGCCACATGCGGCAGTTAATCGAGTAACATGGGTAAAAGTAGGTTGGCGAGTCATACATGCGTACACGTTCTTCAATTTTCCATAAACGGTACCCTTCCCCCTTAATTACCGGGAAGATGTAACCGTGCTCACCGATCTTTCCTTCTTCTTCCCCTGCTCCTTTGCCTACAACCGTCACCAAACGGCCTTCACTAAAGGCGACAGGCTCTAAATAGCCATCAAAATAGGCGACAAAACGCCCCGTAGGCTCTTCATCAATATCAGGTTTACCAGACTTACTGATAGGAAGGTTTACAATCTCTAGACGCGTTTTATCTTTAAAGTTATCCACTTTAGCGATGATTCCACCAAGGCGAACATCTTCACTCACTTGCCCCTGAGACTCAGCAAAAGCTTTATAGTCTGTAACGACCAATTCTGTGCTTGCATTTAGCTCCTCTGGCAACGAGCTACACGCAGACAAACCAACCGTAGCAAATAATGCGAGAAAAAACCGTCCAAAAACCTTCATAAACCACCTTTCAATATTTGTAACCCCAAGCTGGGGAGATCTCACACGTAAATATCGACACCAAGTAATTGAGCCAGTTCCTCTTTTTTAGCTCGATTCATGACATCCATGTACAGCTCCATTGCTTTACGTGCGCCCCCTTCAGGAAGGTCATATTGCACTTGAGCTCGGTGAATTTGGGACTCATCCACGTGTTTTATGGAGTGCGCCACGGCGTTAGCAACCTTTGAAGGCTGACCTACAGGCTGCTTTGTTTGTGATTTATTTACCTGCTTCTTTTGACTGGCTTTATTAGTGCGATTTGCACCGGGAATCAAAGAAGGAGGCAAGCCATTAATCGACGCCATAGCACTCCATAAAAATACAGGGCAAACGCCCTGCTTTTTGTCAGGTTAATGAAAAACGGACTATTCGCGACCAGGAAGTTTTTTCCATGTCACATTATCACGTAAATAAACAGGGCTCGAATCTTCGACCGGCACGGTATTACCCTTTTTAAATTCTTGTTCAGCAAGAATCACAATGTCTTGTGAATCAGGGTACAGAACGTCACCATGCGTCAAATTAAACGGTAGGTCTGCTAATACTTCTTGGTAAGCATCCCAACCAGTACCTGCTGTCGTCCACGTTTTGTCGTCTGCTTGTGCTTCTTCAACGAGACGTGCTGGTGGAATTACGCACTCTGCATCCATCTCTGCCCACTCACCGTTTGCTTGGCGAGTGTAACGTGCCCAGTAAACTTCACCCATACGTGCATCAATGGCCACAGCGACATCGGTCACACCATGTAAGCGATAGCTACCTTGAGCCATTGCAGCCAGCGTTGAAACGCCGATCATAGGTAAGTCAGCACCGAACGCCAAACCTTGTGCGATACCAATACCGATACGAACGCCAGTAAAGCTACCTGGACCACGTCCAAACGCTAACGCATCCAGCTCTTGTAGAGTCAGGCCCGCTTCTTTGAGTACTTCATCAACCATTGGCAGTACTTTTTTGGTGTGATCGCGTGGTGCAACCGCGCTACGTGAAATCACTTGATCATTAGCCAACAACGCAACTGAACAGTTTTCAGTCGCTGTATCGATAGCAAGAATTTTTGCGCTCATTTAACTCTCTACAACTCTCATTTATTGGGTTATGCCTCAGCACTTGCGTCTGTGACAGATTGTTCTGCTTTCAGGAATGCTTTGATTCCATCTAAGTCTCGCGTCCTTGGGATAGGTGGTAGACTTCCGAGGAAAATACCACCATAGTCTCGCGTGACGAGGCGATTATCACAAATGATCAACGCACCGTGATCCTTCTGATCTCGAATTAATCGCCCGACTCCCTGCTTTAACGTAATCACTGCATCCGGGATTTGTACTTCAGCAAATGGTTCACCGCCACGTAATCGACAATCCTCGATACGGGCTTTGAGTAACGGATCGTCAGGGGCGGTAAACGGTAATTTGTCGATAATAACACAGCTCAGCGCATCACCTCTAACATCAATCCCTTCCCAGAAAGCGCCCGTCGCCACGAGTAAAGCGTTACCCAGTTCCATAAACTCCGCCAAGGTTTTCTGCTTACTCATCTCCCCTTGCATTAACACAGGCAGCTCAAGTACTTCTCGGAACTTCTCACCTAGTTCACGCATCATGCTGTGCGAGGTACATAAAAAGAAGCAGCGACCATCATTTTCTTCAATCACCGGAGCAAGCATTCGGACTAACTTATCCGCTAAGCCGTTACTGTTTGGCTCTGGCAAATACCTTGGCACACAAAGGCGCGCTTGCTTTTGATAATCAAAGGGGGACGGCAGAGAAAATTGCTTTGTAGGCTTGAGGCCAAGGCGCTCAGTAAAGTGCTTGAAATCGCCCGATACGGCTAGGGTTGCTGACGTGAAAATCCACGCGCCTTGTTTAATCTCTATTTGCTCATGGAACTTGTCCGCGACAGAAAGAGGCGTAATGTGCAGAGCGAAATGACGAGGCGAGGTATCGTACCAGTATGAGTAACCGGTAATATCGACATCACATACCCGGTCGATACGGCCTTTGATCAAATTTGCTCGTTCAAAGGCGGTATCCAGTAATTGACTGCGCCCTAAGGCTATTTTGAGTACATCAATCGCCAATTCGAGGCTGTCAGTTAAGCGCAATAATTCTCGCTTAATAGAACCTGATTGCAACGCCTCACGCCAGTTGCCACGAAAGCCTGGCTCACCCAATACAATCCGCATGTCCATTGCGCTTTGCATGAGTTTGTCGCCCACTTTTTGCAATTGACGCATATCTTTGGCTTCGGTGCGGTAGGCTATTTCAATGTCTTTGGCAAGATCGTGAATTTGGCGGCTTGAAACTGACTGGCCGAAATATTCGCTCGCAATATCTGGCAACTGATGAGCTTCATCAAAAATAAACACATCGGCTTCTGGAATCAGTTCACCGAATCCTGTTTCTTTGATCGCTAAATCAGCAAGAAACAAGTGATGGTTCACTACAACAATGTCGGAATCCATGGCTCGCTTACGCGCTTTCAATACAAAGCAATCGGTGTAGCTCGGACACTCTTTACCTAAACAGTTATCATTGGTTGAGGTGATGGTCGGAATGATCATGCTGTCTTCTGGCAGATCATCACAATCACCAAGGTCACCTGTTTTGGTTTCTGATGACCAAGCACGCACTTTAACCAGTTGAGTTAATAACGTCGGGTCAGATTCATTAGTGTGGCTTTCGACCATTTGGCGGCTCAAACGATCCAAACACAGATAATTAGAACGCCCTTTTAATAACGCCACTTGGCCATAAAAACCAAGCGCATTGACCATGAGCGGTAAGTCACGATGGTACAACTGCTCTTGCAAGTTTTTCGAGCCTGTACTGATGATCACTTTTTTACCGCTCAACAGCGCAGGGACTAGGTATGCGAAGGTCTTACCGGTTCCGGTTCCTGCCTCCACCACCAACTGGGTTTGATCTTTGATCGCACTGCTGACGGCTTCCGCCATATCGATTTGTGGCTGACGAGCTTGAAAGCCAGGAATGGCCTTACCTAACGCGCCATCAGAGGAAAAAGTTTTTGCGATCATGCTTGGTATTGAGTTTGAAAAATTATCGAGAGTATATCAGAGGAATAGGAGTGACATCAGCCCACAATCTGACCAGCTTGCGGCGACACGCGGATATTTTGTTGAAACCAAAGTAAGAATAGATTATTTATGGTGAAACATGGCAGTACAGTTACACCCGCCAGGGAATAATAACAAATTCGTACGCTAAAATATTAATGCATGGAAGTACCTGATTTATGGAAAAGAAAACACTGTTGACCCACTGTTCTGACGCCCCGGGTCTCATCTCGAAAATTACTAATATCTGTTACAAGCACCAACTCAACATCGTTCACAATAACGAATTTGTTGATAATACCAGTGGCCACTTTTTCATGAGAACGGAGCTAGAGGGATACTTCAACGATCAAACGTTTCTTGCCGACTTGGACCAAGCTCTCCCGCAAGGTGCTAAGCGTAAATTGGTTGGCTCTCGCCGTAAGCGCATCGTCATTCTCGTCACAAAAGAAGCGCATTGTTTAGGCGATATTCTGATGAAAACCTACGATGGAAGCCTAGATGTTGAGATCGCCGCTGTGGTGGGGAATTACGACAAACTGCAAACTCTCACTGAGCGCTTCGACATTCCTTACCACCACGTGACCCATGAAAACCTTAGCCGTGAAGAACACGAGCAGAAGATGCTAGAAGTGATCGATCAATACGATGCTGACTTTTTGGTGCTAGCTAAATACATGCGCGTATTAACGCCGACGTTTGTTGAGAAATATCACCACAAAATCATTAATATTCATCACAGCTTCTTACCTGCTTTTATTGGCGCGAAGCCATATCAACAAGCTTACGATCGCGGTGTGAAAATCATCGGTGCAACAGCACACTTCGTGACTAATGATTTAGATGAAGGGCCGATCATCAAGCAAGACGTAATTCCTGTCGACCATACATTCAATGCCCAAGATATGGCGCAAGCGGGACGCGATGTAGAGAAGAACGTATTGAGTAAGGCTTTGAATAAAGTGATCAATGACCACGTCTTTGTTTATGGGAATAAGACAGTGATCCTTTAAGTTCATCGCTTTTGAATGAAAGAAAGGGTTGCTCATTTGCAAACCTTTCTTCTTTCTAGTCGTTCAAAACTTGCTTATTCAGCCTGCTCAGACTCCACAATACGCTTAAGTGAATGCGGGTGCAGTTTGATACAAATGTCTTGGTACTTAAACGCCACCGTTGGGTTGTTCAAGCGTTCGCCATCCCCTTTCGGGCTCGACAGTTTGATCTTCACACCCAGCTCTTCCAACTCATTAAAACGCGCCCCAAACGCTGGGTAAGTGTGTTTCAAATCAGCAAGAAACTCGTCTGCAGTTTCGGCATGAGACGGAATAACAAACTCCACATGTTCCCAGCTTTCAGTTGAGTAGATTTTGCCTTCCGCAGGGTATGGCAGTTCCAGACACTCAATCTTCCAGCCACGACTTTCCAACGCTTTATCGAATTCGATAACGATGATTGGGCGACCGTTGATTTTCGCTTGTGAAATCACCTTACCGTATTGATTCCATGCTTCATGCGCGGCTTTTGCTGTTTCAGTATCATTAATTCGCAGCGCAATATGGTCAGCTTGAGCAAAGCTCAGATCCAGTTTTAACAGGGATGCAAGCTCTTCAATCTTCGCCATAAATGCATCCAGATCTTGGATCATCAATTTAGGCGCTAGGCGTTTTTCAACTAGTTGAGTCGTCATTGTGGCTCTCTTTTGGGGCGATTTATCTCATTACTCTGAGCGCAATAGTAAACTCAAACCAAACCACATTTCCATTCAATCGAAAAAGTATAAATTTCCCCAATTCCTCTCTGTATGAAAAGCAATAAAGTTGTTATCATTAGCCCCATTTTTGTGAACTCCAACAGAACTCGGCACTTACTTCGCCGAGTTCTTCGTCCTTGAATTGAAGGAAACGCGTGTGAATATCCAAGCACTTATTAATGACAAAGTATCTCAGGCTCTAGAAGCCGCTGGCGCACCTGCAGGCAGTCCTGCGGCAGTACGCCAATCAGCAAAGCCACAATTTGGTGACTACCAAGCAAACGGCGTAATGGGCGTTGCTAAAAAACTGGGTACTAACCCACGAGAATTTGCACAGAAAGTACTGGATGTTCTAGACCTAGATGGTATTGCAAGCAAGACAGAAATCGCTGGTCCTGGTTTCATCAACATTTTCCTAAGCGAAGAGTTCCTAGCAAAACAAGCGGAAGCAGCACTGGCTGACTCACGTCTTGGCGTTGCAGCAGACGAAGCTCAAACTATCGTTGCCGACTACTCTGCACCAAACGTTGCTAAAGAAATGCACGTTGGTCACCTACGTTCAACCATCATCGGTGATGCGGTAGTACGTACTCTTGAGTTCCTAGGTCACAAAGTGATCCGTGCGAACCACATCGGCGACTGGGGTACTCAGTTCGGTATGCTTATCGCAAACCTTGAGCGTGTACAACAAGAGTCTGGCGAAGTTTCTATGGAACTTGCGGACCTTGAAGGCTTCTACCGCGAATCGAAAAAGCTGTACGATGAAGATGAAGAGTTCGCAGTAAAGGCGCGAAACTACGTGGTAAAACTGCAAAGCGGTGACGAGTACTGTGCAGAAATGTGGAAAAAACTCGTTGATGTAACCATGATCCAAAACCAGCGCAACTACGACCGTCTAAACGTGTCACTGACTCGTGACGACGTGATGGGCGAGAGCATGTACAACGACATGCTTCCTAAGATCGTTGCAGACCTAAAAGAACAAGGTCTTGCCGTTGAAGATGATGGCGCGCAAGTTGTATTCCTAGATGAATACAAGAACAAAGATGGCGAACCAATGGGCGTTATCGTTCAAAAACGCGATGGCGGTTTCCTATACACAACAACAGACATCGCATGTGCAAAATATCGTTATGAAGAGCTAAGCGCAGACCGTGTGCTTTACTTCATCGACTCACGTCAACACCAGCACCTAATGCAAGCTTGGACAATTGTTCGTAAAGCAGGCTACGTACCTGAGTCAGTATCTCTTGAGCACCACGCGTTCGGCATGATGCTTGGTAAAGATGGTAAGCCATTCAAGACTCGTGCGGGTGGTACCGTTCGCCTTGCCGACCTTCTAGATGAAGCAGAAGTTCGTGCAGCACAACTGATCGAATCTAAAAACCCTGAGCTAGATGCGGAAGAAAAAGAGAAGATCTCTAAAACAGTTGCAATGGCAGCGGTTAAATACTCTGACTTATCTAAACACCGTACGACTGACTACGTGTTCGATTGGGACAACATGTTAGCGTTTGAAGGTAACACAGCACCATACATGCAATATGCATACACTCGCGTAGCTTCTATTTTCGCTAAAGCTGGTGTTGCTATGGACGCTCTCCAAGGCGACATCAAAATCACTGATGAGAAAGAGAAAGCACTTATTGCTAAACTTATGCAGTTCGAAGAAGCGGTTCAATCTGTCGCTCGCGAAGGCCAACCGCACATCATGTGTAGCTACCTATTCGAACTAGCAGGTCAGTTCTCTAGTTTCTACGAAGCGTGCCCTATCCTAGTTGCTGAAGACGAAGCTGTGAAACAAAGCCGTCTGAAACTAGCTGCGCTAACAGCGAAGACCATCAAGCAAGGTCTGTCTCTACTAGGTATTGATACTCTAGAGCGTATGTAATCCGCTTTTACGTAGGTAGCTTAAGTAGCACAAGCTAAATGATGACAAAGGTTGACGTGAAAGCGTCAACCTTTTGTTTTATCTGGCGTATACTGATGTCATTCAATTCAAATCGGACAACATAATGAGTTTTGAACTGCACCCTCAACTGGCAAAAGACACCACCGTTATCGGCCACTTCCCACTGTGTGTGGCGCTTCTGCATAAAGATAACGCCGTGCCATGGGTTATCTTGGTCCCTAAACGTGCAAACCTAAAAGAGCTTCACCACTTGCCAATGCAAGAACAGCAACAGTTTTTGCTAGAGTCTCAAGCGGTAAGCCAAGCACTGGAAGCAACATTCCGTCCAGACAAGCTAAACCTTGGTGCGCTAGGTAATATGGTGCCACAGCTGCACATTCACCATATTGCTCGCTTCAAAGATGACGTAGCATGGCCGGGACCGGTTTGGGGTAACACCAAAGGTGAATTCCGTACAGAAGAAGAGCAAAACGAATTGCTTGGTCGCATTAAAAATGTGCTGTCACTGAGTTCTATTTTCCAAAAAGCATAAGCACTGCTAGCGAAAATAATTCGCCTTTGAATACGGCTGAAATAGACAGAGAAAGATTAATACGTATTTGTAACAATCTTTCTCATTTTTCTGGGATTATCACTAAAATAAAACTTGTTTAGACTACCAGCTCAGTTAGAGAGGGTCATCATGAAACAAGTCTTCAACACATTCCGATACGTCAGCTGGATCGCCATTATCTGTTCTATGGCTGCTTCATTCTTGCTTTTTCTTATGGGTGCAGCAAAAACCTATTCGGCATTTGCGGTCTTCATTCTCAATCAAACACCTCCAGAAGCACTCGCACATTTAGATAAAGCAGACATCGCGATCGCTTATTTGATCAAGTCACTGGATACGTTTCTTGTCGCACTAGTTTTGTTCATCTTTGCTCACGGCATCTACACACTATTTATTTCCAACAAAGCTAAAGCGAAAACACAAGAGCAGTCGGTTTTGCATTGGATCAGAACCCCAAACATCGGCCATCTAAAAAACATTTTGGCTGAAGTCATCATCGTGATCTTGTTTGTGAAGTTCTTAGAGCTCGTGCTGATTAACTTCGACAGCTTAGATTGGACGATCTTAACATTACCTATTTCGATTTTAGTTTTAAGTCTTGGTTTAAAGTTCCTAGAGTTAGGCGCGACTAAACACTCTGAAGAACATTAATTTCGCTGTATTCACAAACAATAACCAGCAAAATAAAAGCCGCATCATTGCTGATGCGGCTTTGTCGTTTTTACGTGATAATTTTTAGGTGACTAATTTTGATAGTCGCTACATGGTGACTGTCAGAGACAAACCATCTTGTTTAGTCACTGAGTAGCGAACACGAGTCACGTCATGAGCTTTATTAGTGTCGACTAGGCGGCTAATTTTGCCCTTCTTAATCCACACGTTTAACATCGCGTCGGCGCCATCTTCACTCATCCCAAACTGTTTAGCCAGATCTGACTGGGAGACGGTTCCTTTGTCTGCAATGTATTGATAAAGCTCTTTTAAAATCATGCTACTTGCGCCTCTAATGCACCGTTTTGTTTCTTACCAACTTGTTTGAACACACGGTATGTGCCAAAGAAGATAGCTACGATCACAGCCATCCAAATACCACTTGTTACTGGGCTATCTGCGAAATGCGTCAATTGGTTGTAGAACGTCGCACATAGGTAAGCCAAGCCCATTGTCCAAACCGCGATAAAGCGTGCGAACTTATGACCAAACTCACGTACGTAAGCACCCATCGCCGCCACACAAGGAGTGTACAGTAGGATAAAGATTAGGTAAGCAAATGCGGCATTGCCAGAAGCAAACTGCGATTTAATGTTACCGAAGATAGAAGCATCGACTTCTTGTTCTTCGGCAACGGCATTTGAGTCAGTTAAGTCACCCACTTCAATACCTAGTGGATCTGAGTAGCTCAAACCGGCTAAGTTTTCAGGGATACTCATTACTGCCTCTTCTAGGCTGCCCATTAGATCAAATTCTGCGTCTTCACCGTCACTTGGCGTCGTGTATAGACTGTTAAGCGTACCAACTACCGCCTCTTTTGCGAAGATACCAGTAATGATACCTACCGTCGCTGGCCAGTTATCTTCTTGAACACCGATTGGCGCGAATACTGGAGTTACAACTTGCGCAGCTTTAGAAAGCACCGAGTTTTCGCTGTCTTCATTACCAAAACTGCCATCAGTACCCAATGAGTTGAAGAAACTCAGAATAGCAACAACGATAACGATGGTTTTACCTGCACCAAGTACAAAGCGCTTTAGCTTTTGCCAAGTTTTGATCACCACGTTTTGTAGCGTCGGAAGCTCGTAATCTGGCATTTCCATCACTAGGCTATCGCTGCTACCTGGGTAAAGCGTGTGCTTAAGGAAAAGACCTGTGAAGATCGCTGCCACAATACCAAGTAGGTAAAGTGCGAATACAATGTTCTGGCCAGAACCTGGGAAGAATGCCGCAGCGAATAGCGCGTATACAGGCAGACGAGCACCACATGACATAAATGGCGCCATAGATGCAGCCAGTTTACGCTCACGTTCTTGGTCTAGAGTACGAGTTGCCATGATTGACGGAACGTTACAGCCAAAACCAAGAACCAACGGTACAAATGCTTTGCCCGGTAGGCCGATCTTCTGCATCACTTTATCTAGTACGAATGCTGCACGAGCCATGTAACCTGAGCTCTCAAGTACCGCTAGGAACAGGTACAAACACGCGATAACCGGAATGAAGGTTGCAACCGTCTGGATACCACCACCGATACCATCAGCAAGAACCGTCACTAACCACACAGGCAAATGACCGTCTAACAAGTGATGCCCACCATCAACCAACAATGCGCCCACACCAATGTCAAAAAAGTCGATAAATGCACTACCGATGTTAATCGAGAACATAAACATCAGGTACATAACAACAAAGAAGAAAGGAATTCCAATCCACTTGTTCAAAATAAACTGGTCGAGTCTTTCAGTCACACTACGACTTAACTTGCCTTCGCTTCGGCGAACTTTTTTACACTGTTCATGCAGATGCGTGTACTTAGTATCCGCGACATGCAAATCGATATCCAAATCTAACGTCGTAATGACTTCCAAGACTTTGCTTCTATCAATATCAGAAAGACTATTGAGCACCATTGTGTCTTTTTCAAGCGCACGAATCGCTAGTGCACGATGAGCGACGGTTTGGTCGTTAAAAAGTGCGGAAACCGTTTGAATTGCCGACTCCATCTTCTCACCATAATGCAAAGACAATTCTTTAAGTGGCACTCCTTGAACGATGGATTTATGGAGCTTTTCTTTAAACTCTGCCACTTGAGTTTTATTGGTTGCAGATAAACTGACAACCGGACAACCTAACGTTTTCTCAAGCTCTGCAACGTTAATCATCTGACGTTCACGCTTTAGCGCATCCATCTTGTTGAGGACAACAATCATAGGGCGACCAAGTTCGCGAAGTTGCAGCGTCATATATAAGCTGCGCTCTAAACTTGTAGCATCCACCACGTTAATAATGAGATCAGCAGGATGAGTTAGAACCGCACGCGATGCGATGGATTCATCAATACTATTACTATCATTACCACTGTCTAATGAGTAAATACCCGGAAGGTCAGTGAGCAAAAACTCATCCCCAGCATGCTTGAATTGTCCCGTTTTCTTTTCAACCGTGACGCCTGCCCAGTTACCAACTTGCTGTTTTGCGCCAGTTAAACCATTAAATAGCGTCGTTTTACCACTATTAGGGTTACCTACGGTTAGCACTTGATATTGCATTACACTCGCTCCACTTCAATTTTCTGAGCAATTGTTTCTCGCAATGCGACAGACACACCACGGACTTCGACTTGTAAAGGATCGCCCATTGGCGCACGTCGAATCACTTTGACTTCTGTATTGGGAAGCAGCCCCATTACCATGAGTTTCTTTCTGATATCTGATGAAAGACCATCTAACAACCGAATCGTCACCGTATCGCCAGGATTAATCTCTGATAACTTCATAGTGGCCCTTAAGAGTATTGCTAATGAGAAATATTATTATTTAATAAGTTTAGGTTGCCAATATTACTCCCCTATACCCCTTCAATCCTTGTGTGAAATCAAAGATTCCGTAAATGTTTTCACGCTTTCAAACGTTAACTTCGTAAATTTCCTCTCGTTATTTACGTCAAAATTAACAATTAAAAATGACACCTAACGAAACAAAAATGTCACAAACCAAGATAGAAAACAAAAAATGCAAATTAAAACAGTGGGTTAATTAAAAAACAAAACGTTGTCGCTTTTCTCATATAAACATGGCGTTATTTTTATAAGAAAAATAAGTAACCTCTCGTATAGTTACTCCATCGAGAGGGCAACCTCTCTAATAAATTCCAGAGGTGGCATGGCAACATGTCACTCCGGCAGCAAGCGAAGGTGTCCTTGACACCCGTGGTATAGTCCCCCCGGCTATACCACGATATTTTTTTCACCTCTTTCAAAACTTCTTTACCTTATCCATCTTTTCAACACAGTTTTCGTTTTCACGAATGTCGCATGCCATCACTCCCCCAAATGAACAACGCTCTTTTGATACAGCAATACAACTGTCATTTATTTGTTGCAACTATCAGTAAATCATTCTCTTGAAGCCATTTATGCTTATTGCTATGAACATCGCGACTAACAGATAGAACGTGATCGTGCTTACGTGTTGAGAATGGATTTGTAGGCTAGATGTGATGAAGAAACAATGAAACTTACTGCGTTAGCAACTGCAGCAATAATAGAGCACTGTATGCAGCTCCCCAGCATCTTAACTATTAACTAGGGAGCGTATAATGAAGGTTTTCTAGTTAATTTCTTGGCTTTCTTGAGTCAAAGCAAACTTGGATGGGGGCAAACCAAAATGCAGCTTAAACTTTTGGCTAAAGTAAGATGGATCATTAAAGCCAGAGTTAAAGGCGACTTCACTGATTTTCTCACCCGCCAATAACTTTTCACACGCCGTTTCCAAACGAACCTCTGTGACATAGTCTTTTAACGTTCTTGACGAGGCAGATTTAAAACGTCTCTGCAAAGAGCGTTCAGACATATACAGCATTTTAGCGGCTGACGCAGTGCCAAATTCAGGATCATGGTAATGCTCTGCCACTAATTGATAGACTTTTTGCAACCACTCTTTCTCTGGTGTGACTTGATCTTCTGCAATAGTTACAGGATTGAGTTCTTGCTGCGGTTCATCCAGATAACTCCTTTCCTTCGCAGATGGCCATGTAATCTCGACTTTGTTTTGAGCATCAGAAGAGAAGACAGCCAAATAACCACCACTCGTTGTCACTAGTTGGGCAAGGTGGTCAATACTCAACTCAGAGTGATTTAAGTTAGATGGAAGCCCAGTCGCGACTTTATTAGGTAATTGCGTCCCGTAATCAAGAAAGCTCAATGACACAATATCATGCCCCTTTTCTAGCATAATTCTAACCGTTTGACCTCGGAAAGAGCGCTTGATGATATTGGCAAAAATGCTATTGAAAATAACATCAAGATTAAAACTTTCCAGAGCAACCCGGCTCTGCTTGCTCTCATCTTCTAGCTCTACCAAAATACCCGCTTTTGCAAAGTCATCTTGCCATACATCAACCACTGACTGAGTTATCTGACTCAAGTCGTAGTTCTGACTCCCACCACTTACATCACTTGGAACGCTTTTGAGTTCATTTAACTGCCAATTCGTTTTAGCCAAATGATCCTCTGTCGCAGTGTCCAGAGGCATAGGTAGTTTCGCCACAATAAAGTCGACGCTTGATTTTATGGATAGAGCTACATGGTCTACGAGTAGGTTTCTAACTTGAATCTGTTTACGTAATTGCTGGTTGCTCGTAAGCAACACTCTACTTTGATGTCTTAACTGATTCGTTTTGAGAGTCACTTGAGCTGCTAGATCACGGTTAGCCTGTACAACGTAGCGAGAGCGCCAGAAAACAAGTAATGCGACGACCGCAATACTAGCTACGACAAAGCCTAAAATAGCAAATCGCGATAGGTACCAAGGATGAAGGACGATAAAGTGAGATTCTAAACCAACGACTCCAGCGGCAACTTGAGACGCATTACTGACCTGCAAGTGATATTCACCGGAACTAAGGTGCTCGAGTGTCAGTTGGCCCCCCTCTAACGTTTGCCATGGGTCATCGTTGTTCAATCGATAGTACAAATTTTGACTGTCTGGTTTTGGCATCACACCGAATAAAAAACTCAGCGAAGATCCATATGGCAGTGTGAGCCCATTCAGATCGGCACTACCAACTTGCAGAACTTCATTTTCAAGCACAACTTGGCTAACAATAAACTTAGACTCTGGGGGATTAGATACAAGCAGCTTGGATGCTTCTGCTTTTACGAGTCCGTACTTCGACCCCAGAACAAGCTCTCGCTCACCAATTTCTGTCTGCTGTATAACGCTACAAATACCAGGGAGGAACTCATTGTTCATTAAGCCTGATGACGATGAGTAATGTTTCACTAACTCACCCGAAAGGTGGTAATAGCTTAAACCGACAGAGGAAGCTAACCATACACCTTGCCTGTCTCTGATCAAGCAAGCAGGTCTGGCGTTGGGTTCACTCATTTCAACAACACGTTTTTCATCGCTTCGTGTATCAGTTTTAAACACACCATAAGATGAAGCAAACCACTGGCTGCCATCAACCGCCGTGGTCATGTCTAATGATTCACCAAACTTTTCTGAAAAACGGATAAACTGGATGTTGTCATTACTGTATTGGTATACGCCATGATCGGTGCCTATTAATAGGGCATCTTCAATATCATATAGGCGCGTAACCTTAGCAGGCAAATACTGACTTACTAGCCACTCACTTCCAAAGTTTCGTACGCTTTGTGCAGCAGTATCAACATTGTAAAGATGGTATCCGCTTGATACCCAAAGACGGTCATCACCATCAACGGTCACATGCTCTACGGCATGTCCGGCCATAACCTGTAAATAAGGAAATGTAATCTTGTTGAGACCATTTAGATCAAATATTTCCAGCCCTTTTGAGGTTGCAAGCCAAAGCATGCCGTTTTGAAACGCAAATTCATTGATCTGCGACTCCAACTCTAAGACTTGGTTAATCCCACTCTTTCCTGAACGATAAATCTTTCGGTCATCAGCAAACCAAAGCGCACCATCAGGACCTTCAATAGTTTGCCGAATTCGTCCTGATAGGGTGTGTGAGTCATAACTACTAAAGGTCACTCGTTCAAATTTTTTACTAAATAGCGAGTAATAACGAATACCTTGGTTAGTCGCAATCCACATCCCTCCTATATTGTCGCTCAACAACGAATAAATCTTCGTGTTGTCTAACTCTAACTCAAGAAAACTTGCAGGCGCGACTTCGGTGACCTCACCTGAAAAAAATGAGTACAAATAAAGGCCATGCTCTGTCCCCACCCAATACTCTTGATTTGTCTCTGCGAATGTCAAAACATGTGAGCCGCCAATTCTAATCACTTCTTTATCAGGCTGGTAAATGTTGAAAATTAAAGCGCCACGCAATGTACCTATCAAAATTTCTCTTCGCGTGTGTGAATAATAGACTTTCTCAATGTAGTTTTGACCTGAGGCAGCGACATGGTCAAACTTATCACCTTCAGAAAGATAGAAGCCGGAAGTCGTTGCTAGTGCCCACTTCGTTTCAACTAGCACCGCATCATTAATGTAAACGTAGCTATTATTACTATGTTGATAGAGCTGCAATAGAGAGAAAGAGTTTAATTCGCTAGTGTCGATATTGTAGGTATAGAAATGCGCGCCATCACTCACCCAAATATAGTTCTTTGAAGACCCTATTTTTCTTATTTGTGAGCCTGGATTTAAACTAAAGACTAAACGTCGTTCCTGATTTGGATAGGTTCGATAGACCTCATTTTCAATAAAGGTCCAAAAAGCACCTTTATGATAAGCCAACTGCTTAGCCGACGTTTGTAGGAAGCTACCTGATTTAGGTAATATAGTTTGACCATCGTAAAACAGGACTCGTCCGTGTACGTCATGAATCCACAAACCGCCCTTTTCACCCAAGAACAACTTTTTAGCCGCGATAAAAGTACCCTTTGCCTGAGTTGGCAAAGGGTAAAAGATTGCATTTGCATTATGAAGCGCAAATGCTTGGTAGGATAAGACAAAGCCCAACAGAGCAAGGGCTAATTGGCGTAGCAAGACGAAAACCTTTTGTATCAATTTGTGCTCGGAAAGTGACCGTTCATCGTTTGTAAAGCATGGATTGATACGGTTATTTTGAGCTGATAATTATTGGTAATGATATCTCAATTACTTTCTGAGAAAAGGCTCGCCTTACCAAAGGTTGTAATTCTTACTACTGGATCACGTTAAAAAGACTACTCCTACATTACGACAGCACTTAATCTGACTTTTTGTTCAAGCATTGCTCAAAACTATTCGCCATATTGTTGAGAAAAGTAAAGTAACTGCCAGGTTTTGCTTCAATTGTACTCCCTAACGGGTCAAGCTCGCCTTTAGCGACGTCACTGCCTCTCATTACGCTCTGAACGACAGCCGGGGTAAACTGAGGTTCAGAAAATACACAAGCCACATCTCCACCACTTAGCTTTTGACGAATTTGAATTAAGGTCTTCGCTCCTGGCTTTCGTTCTGGGCTCACAGTAAAATGCCCCATTTGATTTAGTTCATAACGATCTTCGAAATAACCGTAAGCATCATGGAATACAAAGTAACCTTTGTTTTTTACTGGTGCCAGCTTCTGCTTTATCTGTTGGTCAGTGTCTTTTAGCTCGAGTTCAAACTTTTTGAGGTTCGCTTGATATTGAGCTGCATTTTCCGGATCAAGTGATACAAGTTGATTCACAACAGCCTTGGCCACTTGTTGTGCTTGGCTTACACCTAGCCAAAAGTGCGGATCATGTGAGCCATGATCGTGCCCATCATGGTCATGGTTGTGCTCACTATCAAATTCACGCAATTCTAGATTTGGAATTTGACTAATAGTCAAAGTATTCGATCTATCCGAAACAACTTTCTCTAGAAACGGTTCAAGATCATGTCCGTACCAAATAACCAAATCAGCCGAAGCGACCTTTTTAACATCCGATGGACGCAAAGCATAGTCATGGGGTGATGTGTTAGACTGCAATAGCACGTCTGGTGAAGTTACTCCTTGAGTAAGCTCTGTTACTAACAACTGAATAGGTTTGATACTCGTCAGTACCGTTACTGCCTGTGCTGGAAGTGTTAACATTGCTGAGGCAGCAAGAATTAATGCTCTTTTCATAGTTTTACTTGGGATATGGCGTGGAAAGTGAGATAATGTTACATTATAACATTATTGATTTGCAAATGAGTTTCATTCATGTCTTCCTTAGTCCATCTTGAGCAGTTATGCGTCGAGTTCGATGGCCGCAGAGTTCTCGATAACATTAGTATGGAATTAGAAAAGGGCAAAATAACTACCCTAATTGGTCCCAATGGAGCGGGAAAATCAACGTTAGTCAAAGTTATCTTAGGTCTTCAAAAGCCAACTAGCGGCAAGTTGAACCGACAAAGAAAACTGAAAATTGGTTACGTTCCTCAAAAGTTGAAGCTCAATGACTCCCTTCCATTGAATGTAACCCGCTTCCTAAATTTAGCAGGAAAATACAGTAAGCAGGAGTGCATTGATGCATTAAGGCTTGTTGGCGCTGAACATTTACTTAATAGTAATATGCATCGCTTATCCGGTGGTGAAAACCAACGAGTGTTACTGGCGCGCGCTCTGCTTCAGCGTCCTCAGCTGTTGGTATTAGATGAACCAGCTCAGGGAGTGGATATCCAAGGTCAAATCGATCTCTATGACTTAATTGAGAGCATTCGTCACCGCTTTGATTGTGGCGTATTTATGGTATCGCATGACTTACATTTAGTGATGGCGAAAACGGACGATGTTATTTGTCTGCATCACCATGTTTGCTGCTCAGGTTCACCTGCCACTATTACTCAGCACCCTTCTTACATCGCACTATTTGGCAATGCAGCGAGAGAGTCTCTCGCGTTTTATCATCACGACCATGAGCACCATCATCACGATTTATCCGGAACGCCAGTAAGCGGTGATGCGACATCATGCTCCCACCATAAACACGGACATCACCATCATGATTGAGTTTCTCCTACCTTCTATTCTTGCTGGTATTGGTATCGCGATCATTGCCGGTCCACTTGGGTCATTTGTCGTTTGGCGTAAAATGGCTTACTTCGGAGATACCCTAGCTCATGCATCGTTAATGGGCTTAGCGCTGGGCTTCTTGCTCAACGTAAATCTCTACCTTGCGCTACTCGTCTGCTGTTTAGCTCTGGCCGTTTTGCTTGTCACTCTGCAAAAGCAACAACTTGTGGCTACAGACACGTTGTTAGGTATCTTGGCACACAGTGCACTCTCTATCGGTTTAGTATCGGTTAGCTTTTTGGAAAACGTGCGCGTCGATTTAATGAGCTACCTATTTGGGGACTTACTTGCCGTCTCTCCACAAGACCTGATGTTTATTTACGCAGGTGTTGTTGCGGTAAGTGCGTGTTTGTACGTCTTCTGGCGCCCACTGCTTTCTAGCACTGTTAGTGAAGAACTTGCCGCTGTTGAGGGCGTGAATACAGACTTAGTTAGATTGGTGTTAATGCTAATGGTGGGTGTAGTAATCGCAGTAGGTATGAAGTTCGTTGGCGCGTTGATCATGACTTCGCTCCTAATTATCCCAGCCGCAACAGCACGTAAAGTCTCTTCATCACCAGAGCAAATGGCATTGTTCGCATCCATTATTGGCTCAGTGGCAGTACTGATGGGGCTTAGCCTATCATGGCACTTCGATACACCGGCCGGCCCTTCTGTAGTGATCAGCGCAACATCCTTATTTATGCTGAGCCAGCTGATTAAAAGCAAAGCATAATCGCATTGAGCATTAAACGCGAAAGACCTTGCTAACAACAAACATAAACCCACGGAAACGGAAAAAGAAAAGCCTGCGAAGTCGCAGGCTTTTTAATACTTATTAAGTAGTGTGGTCGATTACCAACCCGTCACTTCACGTAGACCTTGGCCAATCTCTGCTAGAGATTTCACAGTTTTAACGCCAGCCGCTTCTAGTGCAGCGAACTTGTCTTCAGCAGTACCTTTACCACCAGAGATAATCGCACCAGCATGGCCCATACGCTTACCAGGAGGCGCAGTTACACCAGCAATGTAAGAAACCACTGGCTTCGTTACATTTTCTTTAATGTATGCTGCTGCTTCTTCTTCTGCAGTACCACCGATCTCACCGATCATAACGATCGCTTCTGTCTCAGGGTCTTCTTGGAACAGTTTTAGGATATCAATGAAGTTTGAACCCGGGATTGGGTCACCACCGATACCAACACAAGTAGACTGGCCGAAACCTTCGTCAGTGGTTTGTTTAACTGCTTCGTAAGTTAGAGTACCGCTACGAGATACAATACCTACTTTGCCTTTCTTGTGGATGTGACCAGGCATGATACCGATCTTACACTCATCAGGAGTGATAACGCCCGGACAGTTAGGACCAATCATGCGAACGCCAGTTTCTTCTAGCTTCACTTTTACGTCGATCATATCTGTAGTAGGGATACCTTCAGTAATCGTTACGATTAGCTCGATACCCGCGTCAATCGCTTCTAGGATTGCATCTTTACAGAAAGGTGCTGGTACGTAGATGACTGTCGCTGTTGCGCCAGTCGCTTCTACTGCTTCGCGTACTGTGTTGAATACAGGTAGACCTAGGTGAGTTTGGCCGCCTTTACCTGGAGACACACCACCAACCATTTGCGTACCGTATGCGATAGCTTGCTCTGAGTGGAAAGTACCTTGACCACCAGTGAAACCCTGACAGATTACTTTAGTGTCTTTGTTAATTAATACAGACATTATTTAGCCTCCGCAGCAGCAACAACTTTCTGAGCAGCGTCAGTTAGCGACTCAGCAGCAATGATATCAACATCAGAATTAGCGAGAACTTCGCGACCTAGGTCAGCGTTAGTACCTTCAAGACGAACAACAACAGGTACGCTTACACCTACCTCTTTAACCGCACCGATAATACCTTCTGCGATCATGTCACAACGTACAATACCACCGAAGATGTTAACAAGTACCGCTTTCACATTGTCATCAGATAGGATGATCTTGAATGCTTCAGCAACACGCTCTTTCGTCGCGCCGCCACCTACATCTAAGAAGTTAGCTGGTTTGCCGCCGTGTAGGTTTACGATATCCATCGTACCCATTGCTAGGCCTGCACCGTTAACCATACAGCCAACGTTACCGTCTAGTGCTACGTAGTTCAGCTCCCACTGAGCTGCGTGTGCTTCACGCTCATCTTCTTGTGAAGGATCGTGCATTTCACGAAGCTTAGGCTGACGATACAGTGCGTTTGAGTCGATGTTGATCTTACCGTCAAGACATAGCAAGTTGCCTTCGCCAGTAATCACAAGTGGGTTGATCTCTAGCAGAGCAAGATCGTACTGAGAGAACATAGTGCCAAGACCCATAAAGATCTTAACGAATTGTTTGATTTGGTCGCCTTCAAGACCAAGTTTGAACGCTAGCTCACGACCTTGGTAAGCTTGTGGACCTACTAGTGGGTCAATTGCTGCTTTGTGGATGAGTTCCGGCGTTTCTTCCGCAACTTTTTCAATTTCCACACCACCTTCGGTAGAAGCCATGAAAACAATCTTACGGCTAGCACGGTCAACTACCGCACCTAGGTATAGTTCGTTCGCAATATTTGAAGCTTCTTCAACAAGGATTTTTGTTACTGGCTGACCGTTAGCGTCAGTTTGGTAAGTCACTAGGTTTTTACCTAACCACTTCTGTGCAAACTCTTTAACGCCTTCTTTTGTATCGTGTAGCTCTACGCCACCCGCTTTACCACGGCCACCAGCGTGAACCTGACATTTAACTACTTTCTTGGCTGTACTAATACGGCCTGCGGCTTCAAAAGCTTCTTGTGGTGTATCACACGCGTAGCCTTCTGGCACAGGCAAACCGAATTCTGCAAACAGCTGTTTGGCTTGGTATTCATGCAAATTCATTTCGATATTCCGTTTGTTTTTCCCTTAAGGGATTTATTATTTCCATAACGCTGCAGTCTTGGCTGCTTGTACGTCTGTAGGGTCTTCTCAAATAAATCCTTCATCATGAGTTCTCATACTGAAGGATTCAAATGAAGGCCAAACGTTGAGCTAGTCTAGCCATTGAAATTTTTAACGTCTAGCTACCTACGATAACTAGACGTTTTAGCGATATTAAACGTCTAATAGGAGACGTGCTGGGTCCTCTAGTAACTCTTTAATCGTTACTAGGAAACCAACTGATTCACGACCGTCAATTAGGCGGTGATCGTAAGATAACGCTAGGTACATCATCGGCAAGATTTCAACTTTGCCATCCACTGCCATCGGACGCTCTTGGATCTTATGCATACCAAGAATCGCTGATTGAGGTGGGTTGATGATTGGTGTAGACATAAGTGAACCAAACACACCACCGTTTGTGATAGTGAAGTTACCGCCCATTAGCTCGTCTACCGTTAGCTTGCCATCACGACCTTTGATAGCCAGCTCTTTGATGCCTTTTTCAACATCAGCGAAACCAAGCTTGTCACAGTCTTTTAGGACAGGTGTAACTAGACCACGTGGCGTTGATACCGCCATGCTAATGTCGAAGTAGTTGTGGTAAACAATGTCATCGCCATCAATCGAAGCATTTACTTCTGGGTAACGCTTAAGCGCTTCTGTTACTGCTTTCACGTAGAAAGACATGAAGCCTAAACGAATACCGTGACGCTCTTCGAACTGATCTTTGTACTGCTTACGAAGGTCCATGATTGGTTTCATGTTCACTTCGTTAAACGTCGTTAGCATTGCCGTGTTGTTCTTCGCTTCTAGCAGACGGTTAGCAACTGTCTTACGAAGGCGAGTCATTGGAACACGTTTCTGACTGCGAGCCGCTGCCGGCACGTCAACCACTGCTGGCGAGTCTTCTTTTGACGCAGATTTAGCGTTCGCAAGATGCGCTTCAATATCTTCGCGCGTAATACGACCACCAACACCAGTGCCTTTCACTTGGCTTGCTTCTAAGCCATGTTCAGCCAATAAACGGCGCACTGCTGGGCTTAGTGCGTCATTACTTTCTTCGCTAAGCGCAGCTTTGTGACGCTTATCAGGAGATGCTTCAGTACCTTCTGTTTTGTCTGCAGTTGGTTCACCTGCAACTGCGCCTGGCTTCAATTTAGCAATGATTTGTTTAGAAAGTACTGTCGCACCTTCTGCTTCAACAATAGCTTCTAAAACGCCAGCTTCCGGAGCTGGAACTTCTAGCACAACTTTGTCTGTTTCGATGTCAACCAAAACCTCGTCACGCTCTACTGCGTCGCCTGGTTGTTTGTGCCATGTCGCTACGGTTGCATCAGCAACTGATTCAGGTAAATCTGGAACCAGAATTTCAATTGTCATATCTGTTTCTTCCTTTAACTTCTAATTCTTAATTCGAAGTTTTTGAGTTCACGTTCAGAGCGTCTTCAACCAACGCTTTTTGTTGTTTCAAGTGCACCGACATGTAGCCAACTGCTGGCGAAGCAGAAGCTGGGCGACCTGCGTATTTAAGATTTGCACCTGCAGGAATAGCGGCACGGAAGTTATGTTGGCTACAGTACCAAGCACCTTGGTTCTGAGGTTCTTCCTGACACCACACGAAGTCTTCAACGTTAGTGTATTGAGCAATTGCTGCTTGTACTTCTTCCATTGGGAATGGGTAAAGCTGTTCAATACGCACGATAGCAACATCGTCTTGCTCGTTGTTACGGCGCTGCTCTAGTAGGTCAAAGTAAACCTTACCAGCACAGAACACGACACGTTTCACTTTGCTTGGTTCTAAATCATCTACTTCTGGAATTGCAGATTGGAATGTACCATCCGCCAAGTCTTCAATCGTTGAAGTACATAGAGGGTGGCGCAGCAAAGATTTCGGCGACATAACAATGAGAGGTCGACGCATTGGGCGTACAACCTGACGACGAATCATGTGGTACACCTGAGCCGGTGTTGAAGGAACCACAACCTGCATATTTTGCTCAGCACAAAGCTGAAGGTAACGCTCTAAACGTGCAGATGAGTGCTCAGGACCTTGACCTTCATAACCATGAGGTAGAAGCATAGTAAGACCGCACAAACGCGCCCACTTTTGCTCGCCTGACGAGATAAACTGGTCGATAACAACTTGTGCACCGTTGGCAAAATCACCAAACTGTGCTTCCCAGATAGTTAAACCACCTGGTTCGGCTGTTGCGTAACCGTATTCAAACGCCAACACAGCTTCTTCTGACAATACTGAGTCAAAGACTTGGAATGGCCCTTGGTTGTCATGAATATTCGCTAATGGAATGTAAGTGCTTGCATCGGTTTGGTTATGAAGAACCGAGTGACGGTGGAAGAAAGTACCACGACCCGAGTCCTGACCAGAAAGACGAATACGCTTGCCATCGTCAACCAATGTAGCATACGCCAATGTTTCAGCCATACCCCAGTCAATAGCTTTTTCACCGGTCATCATTGCTAGACGATCGTTGTATAGCTTATTAACACGGCTTTGCAGTTTATGGCTTTCTGGGTACTGACACAGACGATTGCCTAGCTCAATAAGGCGTGTCTTGTCGTATTTTGAATCCCACTCCATATCCCATTCGTGCCCTAAGTAAGGGGACCAGTCTACAGAGTGCAACGCCATTGGACGCCATTCTTTAACAACCACTTCACCGCGATCCAATGCATCGCGATACTCATTGACTAACTGAGTCGCTGTCTCGATATCTGACTCATTTTTGTCGATCAGAACATCTGCATACAATTTGCGTGGTGTAGGATGCTTTTTGATTTTCTGGTACATCAAAGGCTGAGTCGCATTTGGCTCATCCGCCTCATTGTGACCGTGGCGACGGTAACATACAAGATCGATCACGACATCGCGCTTGAACTCGTTACGGTAATCCAATGCAATGCGAGTAACAAAAGCAACTGCTTCAGGGTCATCTGCATTTACATGGAAAATTGGCGCCTGCACCATCTTCGCGATGTCGGTACAGTACATCGTAGAACGCGTGTCACGAGGATTAGACGTCGTAAAGCCTACTTGGTTGTTGATGACGATACGTACCGTACCACCAACTTGGAACCCACGAGCAAGAGACATGTTGAAAGTTTCGGCAACCACACCCTGACCAGCGATTGCTGAATCACCGTGGATGGTGATAGGAAGCACTTTGCTACCTTGATTATCACCCAAGCGGTCTTGACGTGCTCGAACTGAGCCCATGACTACCGGGTTTACGATTTCTAGGTGCGATGGGTTAAATGCAAGTGCTAAGTGAACATCACCGCCTGGAGTCGCAAAATCAGCAGAGAAACCTTGGTGATATTTCACATCACCCGTACCCCAAGTTTCGTCGTGTTTACCTGCGAACTCATCAAACAGGTCTTGAGGTTTCTTACCAAGTACGTTCACCAGCATGTTCAAACGACCGCGGTGAGCCATACCGATAACCACTTCACGCATTCCACTTGTACCCGCATGACGGATCAACTCTTTCGTCATCGGAATCAGCGCATCACCACCTTCTAAAGAGAAACGTTTTGCACCTGGGAATTTCGCCCCGAGGTAACGCTCCAAACCTTCAGCGGCTGTTAGCTCTTCTAGGAATGTGCGCTTCTCATCTTTGTTGAATGATGGCTGGCCTACGACAGACTCAAGGCGTTGCTGAATCCAACGCTTTTGCTCTGTGTCAGTCATGTGCATGTATTCAGCACCGATGGAACCGCAATAAGTTTTGTTGAGGGCTTCATAGATATCTTTCAACTTCATGGTTTCTTGCCCAACAGCAAAAGAACCTACGTTGAAAGTTTCTTCGAAGTCATCTTCGGTAAGATTATGAAAAGCAGGGTCTAACTCCGCCACTGTTGGGCGTTGCCATAGACCTAGTGGGTCTAATTCTGCAGCTTCATGCCCGCGGAAACGGTATGCGTTGATTAGCTGTAGAACTTTTACTTGTTTTGCATCGACATCTGGGTCACTAACTTGGACATTGTAATGCTTTGTTTCTCTAGCGAGTCGTCGGAAGTAGTCACGGACACGTGAATGTGGTTGTTCTGCCACTTCTTCTGATGGCTTAGGCAAGCCTTCAAAAACACGTTTCCACTCCTCACTTACCAGATCGGGATCACTTAGATACAGTTCGTAGAGGTCCTCTACATACGTTGCATTGGCGCCAGCCAAGTGTGAAGACTCGAGCCATGCCTTCATCACGCCGTTGTGCATATTTTCCCTTAACCAGTAGTTTTCACGTTTGCTTCGGTCTTTGCCGAGCTATAAGAGCCGACTAAAAATACGGTCGGCAATTTTTGTATTCTTTACTCGAATATTACTGAAGCAGTGAAGCGGTCATATCGGGTGATCCGCAACACTGCGACATTCCTAAGAGCGAGTAAATTAAACCGAACGATTAACCAACATCGACTTAATGTGACCGATGGCTTTCGTCGGATTTAATCCCTTAGGACAAACACTTACACAATTCATGATGCCATGGCAACGAAAAACGCTAAATGCATCATCAAGATCAGACAAACGTTCATCTGTTGCCGTATCGCGGCTATCAATTAGCCAACGGTACGCTGCGAGAAGACCAGCTGGGCCGATGAATTTATCAGGGTTCCACCAGAATGATGGGCAAGACGTTGTACAACATGCACACATGATACATTCGTACAATCCATCTAAATGCGCACGATCATCAGGCGATTGTAGGTTCTCACGTGATGGTGGTAATGCACCATCATCAATCAAGAATGGTTTAACTTTCGCATAGTTATCATAGAACTGCGTCATGTCAACGATAAGATCGCGCACGACAGGTAACCCTGGTAGTGGACGAATAACTATCTTATCGCCTTGTAGAGCAGATAACGGTGTGATACACGCTAGGCCGTTTTTACCATTCATATTCAAACCATCAGAACCACATACCCCTTCACGGCATGAGCGACGGAACGCGATGCTTGGATCTTGCTCTTTTAGCAGAATCAATGCATCAAGCACCATCATGTCTGAGCCTTCGTCTACCTCAAGGGTATACTCTTTCATGTAAGGCTTAGTATCCACATCCGGATTGTAACGGTATAAAGAGAAGTTTAATTTCATAGTCGTATCCTCCCTTTAGTATGTACGTACTTTCGGCGGGAAAGCTTCACGATGCGTTGGCGTCATGTTCACATCACGCTTAGTCATCGCTTCTGTTTCCGGATTGTAGATAGAGTGGCATAGCCAGTTCTCATCATCACGCTCAGGGAAATCGAAACGAGCATGTGCGCCACGACTCTCTGTACGGTAGTTTGCTGCAACGGCAGTTGAAAACGCGGTTTCCATCAGGTTATCAAGTTCTAGACACTCAATACGCTGCGTGTTGAACTCTGAAGACTTGTCCGCTAGATGCGCATCTTTCAAACGTTCGCGAATCACTTTCAACTCTTCTAGACCGGTTGCCATCGCATCGCCTTCACGGAATACCGAGAAGCTGTTTTGCATACATGCTTGTAGGTCTTTACGAATCTGAACTGGATCTTCACCACCAGTGCTGTTTTCCCAACGCATAGTACGCGCTAGAGACGCTTCAATATCAGATTCTGTTGCAGGACGAGCTTCTGCTTGCGCTGCTAGCGTTTCGCCAAGGTGCAAGCCAGTAGCACGACCAAATACGACCAAGTCTAGTAATGAGTTGCCGCCCAGACGGTTAGCACCGTGTACCGATACAGAAGCAATCTCACCACATGCGTAAAGGCCTTGTACTTCCATCTCGCTACCGTCGGCCTTCTGCTTAATTGCTTGGCCAGAGACTTGAGTAGGTACACCACCCATCATGTAGTGACAAGTTGGAATTACTGGAATTGGCTCTTTCACTGGGTCAACGTGTGCAAATGTACGAGACAGTTCACAGATACCTGGTAGACGTGATTCAAGTACTTCTTTACCAAGGTGATCAAGTTTCAACTTGATATGTGGACCCCAAGGACCATCACAGCCGCGGCCTTCACGAATTTCAATCATCATTGAACGAGCAACCACGTCACGACCAGCAAGGTCTTTCGCGTTTGGTGCGTAGCGCTCCATGAAGCGTTCACCATCTTTATTTAGAAGGTAACCACCTTCACCACGACAACCTTCCGTCACTAGAACACCCGCGCCGGCAATACCTGTTGGGTGGAACTGCCACATTTCCATGTCTTGCATTGGAACGCCTGCGCGAAGTGCCATACCAACGCCATCACCCGTGTTGATGTGCGCGTTAGTGGTCGATGCGTAAATACGACCTGCACCACCTGTAGCTAGAATGGTTGCTTTCGATTTGAAGTAACAGATTTCACCCGTTTCCATACAAATCGCAGTACAACCCATGATTGCGCCGTCTTGGTTTTTCACAAGATCCAAAGCGTACCACTCCGAGAAGATGGTTGTTTTGTGTTTTACGTTTTGCTGGTAAAGCGTGTGAAGAAGTGCGTGACCAGTACGGTCTGCAGCAGCGGCTGTACGAGCAGCCTGCTCACCACCAAACTCTTTAGATTGGCCACCGAATGGACGTTGGTATATGGTACCGTTATCAAAACGAGAGAATGGAAGACCCATTTTTTCAAGCTCGATAACTGACTCAGGACCATTTTTACACATGTATTCAATCGCGTTCTGGTCACCGATGTAGTCGGAACCTTTAACGGTATCGTACATGTGCCATTGCCAATCGTCTTTGTGCGAGTTACCCAGAGCAACGGTAATGCCGCCCTGTGCAGACACAGTATGAGAACGTGTTGGAAATACTTTTGACAACAAAGCACATGATAGGCCTTGCTCTGAAATTTGTAGTGCAGCGCGCATACCTGCACCACCAGCGCCGATTACTACGGCATCAAACTCACGAACTGGAATAGACACTTACGCACCCCACAGAATAAATAGACCAGAGAAGACATAGCCGAATAGAACGGCAATAACACCAAGTTGTAGTGCGCCACGTAGTTTCGCGCACTTAATGTAATCAGTTAATACCTGCCACAAACCAACCCAAGCGTGAATCAGGATCGAGACAAGTGCCAACATGGTGAATACTTTAGTGAAGGTACCACCAAAGAATTGGGTCCAAGATGCGTAAGAGATATCTGAAAATGCACAGAAGCTAATCAGATAAATCGTGTATAGCGTCATAATGATTGCAGTTGCACGAATTAGTAGGAAATCGTGTACACCATTACGACCAAATGAAGATACGTGTTTTACCATACCAAGATCCCCGCCAATAATGATAATACTGCTGTTGCACCAAACGCGACTTTAGCGCTCATCGTGCCTGAATCTAGTTCTTCAAAGTGACCTAGATCCATCAATAAGTGACGGATACCACCTGCGATGTGGTAGGCAAGTGCAGTAAGAATTCCCCACAGGATGAATTTTACGAAGAAGCTATCGACGATGTCAGCGGCTTCCATAAAACCCATTGGGGATGACAGAGAAATGGATAGTAACCACAGTAATATACCCACCGCAACAAACGTAATTACCCCAGACACACGGTGTAGGATGGATGCGATTGCTGTGATAGGAAAGTGGATGGTCTGTAAATCTAAATTAACAGGTCTTGACTTTCTTTCTTTCACGGGCTTGCTCACTCAGCTCCATTGAGCATTTATTGTTATAACCAATTTCAGCTTCCAAACGTACAAAAGTTAACATCTATTTAACAAATATCGCGAGTAACCACTCAGATAATTGTAAACAAGTTGTTAACAAACGGAATCCAGCAACAAACCTCACTCTTTGTTTCTAGCCCCGAATTTATAAGGATTTAACTAAAATTTTCTTTGCCAATATACGGCGAGCAACATTCTAATACAATTGGTGTAACAAATTATGCTACATAGAACAGATTTTTAACGATTTTCATGAGAAAAATCATAACAAGTGCACACAAAGATGGAGAAAAATTGACTTTAAGCTTTAACAACAGTACAAAAATGGCACATAAACATCCTGGACGGATTAAATAATAAACAAAGGAGATTGTTATGGCGGATAAGAAAGCGACCCTTCATGTTGAAGGTCAAGCGCCAATCGAACTGCCAATTATGGACGGTACGCTAGGTACACCTGTAATTGACGTTCGTAAGCTGGGAGCCAATGGTTACTTTACTTTTGACCCAGGTTTTCTTGCCACTGCATCTTGTGAATCATCAATCACGTACATCGATGGCGGCAAAGGTATTCTTTTGCACCGCGGTTTCCCGATTGATCAATTAGCCAATAACGCAGATTACTTAGAAGTATGTTACATCCTTCTTTATGGTGAAGCCCCTACCCGAGAACAATACGAGCAATTCAAAACGACCGTTACTCGTCACACAATGGTACACGAGCAAATCGCAAGCTTTTTCCATGGCTTCAGACGCGATGCTCACCCAATGGCGGTAATGTGTGGTGTAGTTGGAGCACTTGCAGCCTTCTATCACGACTCTCTTGACATTAACAACGACGAACACCGCGAAATTGCAGCGTACCGTCTGCTGTCAAAAATGCCAACACTGGCGGCGATGTGTTACAAATACTCTATCGGTCAGCCATTTATTTACCCTCGTAACGACCTTAGCTACGCTGAGAACTTCTTGCATATGATGTTCGCAAACCCTTGCGAAGAGTATGAAGTAAATCCTGTGGTTGCCCGTGCGATGGATAAGATTTTCACTCTACACGCGGATCACGAACAGAATGCGTCGACATCAACTGTACGCCTAGCTGGCTCTTCTGGTGCGAACCCATTTGCATGTATTGCCGCTGGTATTGCATCCCTTTGGGGACCTGCTCACGGTGGTGCAAACGAAGCCTGCTTGAGAATGCTAGAAGAGATTGGCAGCGTCGATAACATCCCTGAATATGTAGACCGCGCGAAAGACAAAGATGACCCATTCCGCTTAATGGGCTTTGGTCACCGCGTTTACAAGAACTACGACCCACGTGCGACAGTAATGCGCGAAACGTGTCATGAAGTTCTCAAAGAGCTAAACATTCAAGACCCTCTGCTAGACGTTGCAATGGAACTTGAGCGCATTGCGCTTTCTGATGAGTACTTCGTGTCTAAGAAGCTGTACCCGAACGTAGACTTCTACTCAGGTATCATTCTTAAAGCGATTGGTATTCCAGTTTCTATGTTTACGGTTATCTTCGCGATTTCTCGTACCATCGGCTGGATTGCTCACTGGAACGAAATGCACAGCGATCCACTGAACCGCATCGGTCGTCCTCGTCAGCTATACACTGGCGAAACACAACGTGAGTTTTCTCCACTTCACGAACGTGAATGATCTTTTAGTACGAAGATAGACAAACAAAAGGGTTGAGATTTTCGTCTCAACCCTTTTTTCTTTTTTGCGTTTAACGTTATTAATGGAGAACGCTAAACCGGATTATCAATATCGATAAACTCCACATGTAGGCCATATTCATCCGCTAGCCATTTGCCTAAGGCCTGAACACCATAACGCTCAGTAGCATGATGACCTGCAGCAAAGTAATGAATGTCCATTTCACGAGCGGTATAAGTGGTGCGCTCTGAAATTTCTCCAGAGATAAATGCATCCAGCCCGTGCTGTACAGCAAGTTCAATGAAATCCTGCCCTCCACCAGTGCACCAGCCGACTGTCTCAATCATCTTATCGGTATTCTCTGGAGCGATATGCAGAGGCTCTCTATCAAGAACTTGGTTGATCTTACTCGCAAATTCAACACCAGACATCGGCTTTTTCAAGCGCCCAAACATAACAACTGACTGAGGGTGCCCTTCAAGCCCACCTTCTACTTCGATTTCAAGTAAGCGAGCTAATTCAGCGTTGTTGCCTAGCTCTGGATGAATATCTAGAGGAAGGTGATAACCATATAAGTTGATATCGTTTTTGATCAGACTACGAATTCGTTTACCTTTCATGCCACGAATTGGCTCAGGCTCACCTTTCCAAAAATAGCCATGATGAACAAGCAATGCGTCTGCATTAAGCTCAATCGCTTTATCGATTAAGGCTTGAGAGGCGGTTACGCCAGTGATAACACGCTTTACCGCTGATTTCCCTTCTACCTGTAACCCATTTGGTGCGTAATCTTTAATTAACTGCGGTGACAGTTTGTCATTAAGAATCTGTTCTAGCTTTAAGTTATTCATTATTACTTCCAATTTCTAGCGCATGTAAACCTAAATAACCTCTTGATGGAATCAGACGAAAGAATGCAACCTAGTTGATACAACAACGTTTTGACATCTGGCACCTTGATATCATTTAGGTCTTTAAAGTGTATCTCGAACCCTAATATCGATGCTAGCCACCCTACCCTCAAAAGCAAATTTAGTTACAATAACAAAGCTTGTCGCCTCACCATAAATTTAGGGATACGGATGAACCAACTGCAACGCTTTTACCAATGGATCGCCACTTCACCTCCGCTTTTCAAGTTAACCCCTCCGTTTGCAACCTTAGAAGATATCTCGGTCAAACCTTTGAATAGCTCAGAACAATACAATGGTAATCCGAGACTGGGTTTTTTATATCAGCACCTATGCACTGCGGCTCTTTCTAATTCAGAACGATATCAGATTATTGCCGAAGAAATTCAGTTAAACGACGCGGAAGGTAAGACCATTGGTGCTGTCGATTTAGTGTTGAGGAATACAGAATCAAATCAGATAGAACATTGGGAAGTGGCGATTAAGTTTTATCTTCTTTACAACGGCATTTGGTATGGCCCGAATGCTCACGACCAGTTACATGTAAAATTGGATAGAATGCTCACGCATCAGCTGAAAATGAGCGATCGCCCGGAATTTCAAAAAATAATTCCTTTAAACGACTCTCCAGAAGAGCGCCTAATGATGCAAGGACGACTCTATATTAATCCGTTTACTCCAGAGCCAACTCCTAAGGAGTGCTTGGGTTATGAATTAAATCCAAGTCAGATTAGTGGTTACTGGTGCTATCAACGTCAATGGGATTTAATTGGTAAACCCCTTTATCATTTACATAAACCATGCTGGGCGACCGGTACAGACGATTTCTCTCAACCTATTGAAAAGCCTTTAGATCGATTCATACACGCACAAACGGAAGACGGTCAATTCTGGTTTGTGGTACCAGATTCATGGCCCGGAGATAAAGCGGTTCGGGGCACTTAAACATGAAAGGGTTGATGTTTTCACATCAACCCTTTGCTAGATACATTGACCATTGGATGTTTTACAAACCAGCGGCTGCAAACACTTGATTAACGATCTCTTGTGCTTCAGCTTCGATTTGTTTCAGATGTTCTTCACCTTTGAAGCTTTCACAGTAAATCTTGTAGATGTCCTCTGTGCCTGATGGACGAGCAGCGAACCAACCGTTAGCCGTCGTTACTTTAAGGCCACCAATCGCAGCACCATTGCCTGGTGCATGCGTTAGACGAGCAGTGATCGCATCACCTGCTAGAGTTTCAGCCGCAACCATTTCTGGTGACAACTTCTTCAATACGTCTTTTTGTGGGCCATTTGCTACAGCTTGAATACGGTTGTACTTCGACTCACCGTGCTTCGCCGCTAGCTCTTCATAGTAATCTTGAGGGTTCTTACCCGTTACCGCAGTGATCTCTGCTGCTAGAAGGCATAGCAAGATGCCATCTTTGTCTGTTGACCAAGGTGTGCCATCTTTACGAAGGAAAGACGCACCAGCACTTTCTTCGCCGCCGAAACCAAACTTACCAGTGTACAGACCGTCTACAAACCATTTGAAACCAACAGGCACTTCACATAGCTCACGACCTAGATCCGCAACAACACGGTCAATCAGCGCACTTGAAACTAGTGTTTTACCAACAGCGACGTCTTTACCCCACGCGTCACGATGACGGTACAAGTAGTCAATACAAACGGCTAAGAAGTGGTTCGGGTTCATCAAACCTTTTGGCGTAACGATACCGTGACGGTCGTAGTCAGGATCGTTACCAAATGCTAAATCGTATTCGTCTTTCAGTGCCAATAGACCCGCCATTGCGTAAGGAGAAGAACAGTCCATACGCACAACGCCGTCTTTATCTAGCGACATGAATTGGAAAGAAGGATCGATCGATTCACTTACTAGCGTTAGGTCTAGGTTGTATGCCTGACCAATTTGACGCCAGTAATCGATACCGCTGCCACCCAATGGATCTACACCAATCTTCAGGTTCGCCTTTTGGATTGCTTCCATATCGATAACGTTCACCAGGTCATCGATGTATGGCTTCACCAAGTCCATCTCTACAAACAGATCCGATGCTTTTGCTTCTGCTAGTGGTAGGCGTTTCACACCTTGTAAACCTTCAGCAATCAGTTCGTTCGCACGATCTTCGATAGCTTGAGTCAACTCAGCTTCTGCAGGACCACCATGTGTCGGATTGTATTTGATACCGCCGTCTTGTGGTGGGTTATGTGATGGAGTAATAACGATACCGTCTGCTTTTTCATCGTGTTTGATGTTGTAAGTCAGAATCGCGTGTGAAATACCCGGTGTTGGCGTGTAACCGTTGTCTTGTTGGACAATCACTTTCACACCATTTGCAATCAGTACTTCAATCACACTTGAGAAAGCAGGCTCAGATAGCGCATGCGTGTCTTTACCCACAAACAACGGGCCAATTGTGCCTTGCTCAGAACGAACTTCTGCTACCGCTTGAGCGATCGCTAAAATGTGGTTTTCGTTAAAAGTGTGCTTGTCTGCAGTACCGCGGTGGCCAGAAGTACCAAATTGAACTTTGTGTTCTGCGTTTGCCGCGTCTGGTTGAAGTAAGAAGTAGTTAGCAACGAGTGCTGGGATATTGTGAAGATCTTCCTGCTGCGCTTTTTGCCCAGCACGAGGGTGCATAGCCATGTTTGACATCCTTTCTTTCAATACAAATAAAATTAAAAAAGCCTCATAATATCCGCTCACTGCGACGCATTATGAGGCTTCTATCAGGTTTCTTAGATTGAACCTGTTACTTTTTCTATTAAGTCAGGTTGGAACCCCATGTGTGCCATCACTTGTTCAACCATCTGTCTTTTACGACTTGTATTGTTATTCGTGATAACCCAAAACGGTGTGCCAGGAATGGCTTTTGGCTTGGTCGTATTACCGTTTGCTAGCAAGGTTTCTTCATTATCTGCAAAGTACACGCGTTTGCGTCCTTTTACATTCGTAGCCTGGGCGAAACCTTCTGGATTCAATTTATGTAAGGTCGATAATACCAACATAAAGCGATCAATCGCTTTTTTTAGACCGGCAAACTCATCAGAAATAAGCAGCGAACGCATTTCTTTCACTACATCAACAGATTCCGTTTTACCCGCATCTTTACTTACTACAATCCCTTGTGGCTTCTCTACTACAGGCGCGGCTTTAGCTTCCTGCAACTGACCATCAAGGTTTAAAAGGCGTCGCAAAATATCCGAGGCGCTTTCACCGATATGCTTAGTTTGACTAGCTATATAACGGTATAGATCCTCATCAACCTCAATTGTTTTCATTCGCTTTTCACATTCTCAATGTTTAAACTCTGGGGGATTATAACGAGATCCACGCGGATACTCCACGTTAAACCCATCACGAATAAGATAAAATGTCAGCATTACTCAACTATAAGCAGGAAGGCCAAGGCCAAACAGTTGTTTTGATTCACGGATTGTTTGGTAGTTTAAGTAATCTGGGTCTACTCGCCCGCGATCTTATTAAAGATCACACGGTGATCAGTATTGATCTGAGAAATCACGGCCTCTCTTTCCACTCCGAAGTCCATAACTATACCGATATGGCAAAAGATGTGGCTCAGCTCCTTCAGCACTTAAACGTTGAGCCATCTATTGTTATTGGTCACTCCATGGGCGGAAAAGTCGCGATGGCTCTTGTGGACATTGCGCCAAATGTAGTCAAGCAGTTAGTCGTTCTCGACATGGCGCCTGTTGCCTACACTACGAACCGTCACGATAATGTTTTTAACGGCTTACATGCTGTTATTAATGAAAAACCAGCAAATCGACAGCAAGCCATGGATATCCTAGCTCAACATATTGAACTCGATGGTGTAAGACAATTTCTCTCTAAATCACTGTACAAAAATGGCGATAAGATGGATTGGCGGTTTAACGTACCGAGCCTTTTTGAGAATTATGACCAAATTATTGGCTGGCAAGAAATCACACCAACAGATATCCCAACTTTGTTTATCAAAGGCGGCGACTCTGACTACTTAATGCCAGAACATCAGCCGGCAGTGAAGCGACAATTTAACCATGCTAAAGCACACATTATCGCTGGCACTGGTCACTGGTTACACGCCGAGAAACCGACAGAAGTAATGAGAGTCATTCGAAAATACATTTCGAGTTAACAAATTCGAAAAGCAACACTAGATTATTGAAATAACCCTTCTTGTAGTGCATTAACTTTACCGTTTAACAGTGGTATAGTGCGCCCAAGATTTTTCGGCATGAAGGGCTAAAATGCTTTACGACTATATGGATATGCTCGAGTCTATTGGACTCGATCTTCTTTTTGCTGCTATCTTTTTTTTCATCGGGATGGCGATAAAAGATGTGCTAAAGCAAGGCAATGTACCTGTTTTTGGTCGTCGTATTGTGTGGTTAGTCCTTTTCCTAGGCTGTGCTGGCTTTATTGCAAAAGGTGTAATTCAGCTAACTTGGGAAGGCTCAGGGTTAGGTTAAACCCTTAGTAGCATCGCCAATAACAAACAATGTAAAGGTATAGACTCTATGGCAAGTGTAGGTATCTTCTTCGGTAGCGACACAGGTAATACTGAAGCCGTTGCAAAGATGATTCAAAAGCAACTAGGTAAACATCTAGTTCACGTTCAAGACATCGCGAAAAGCAGCAAAGAAGACATTGATAACTTCGATCTTCTTCTTCTAGGTATCCCAACTTGGTACTACGGCGAAGCACAATGTGATTGGGATGACTTCTTCCCTGAGCTTGAGCAAATCGACTTCTCTACTAAGCTAGTGGCTATCTTTGGCTGTGGCGACCAAGAAGACTACGCAGAATACTTCTGTGACGCGATGGGCACAGTCCGTGATATCGTTGAATCTAAAGGCGGCACAATTCTTGGCCATACCTCGACAGAAGGCTACGAATTTGAAGCGTCTAAAGCACTTGTTGAAGGTGACGAAAGCCAATTCGTAGGTCTATGTATTGATGAAGACCGCCAACCAGAATTGACTGACGAGCGTGTTGAAAGCTGGGTTAAACAGATCTATGAAGAGATGTGTTTAGCTGAGCTAGAAGGCTAATCAAATTGAATGATGCAAAGACCTCCACTTGGAGGTCTTTTTGTATGTATTGTCACACAGCATCGGTAAGTACTTCCTCTTCGCGATACTGAGGTTTCTTTCTTACATAAAGCTTGCGTTGAACCTCTGAAACCACATTCCCCTGTTTATCTTTTACATGAGTAATAAACTCAGGAAAACACTTTTCTCCATTCCGTGTCATTTGATAAATGTTTTCCAGCATCCCTTCAGTGACCTCAAATTCTGCAAACAAATCACTTTGCCCCGGCTTAATAAAGTTAATGCTTGCCTCTTTATCCCACACATAATATTCCTCTCGTAGAATCCCCATCAGCATCAACGAGTAAATAGGATCAGTTAAAGAGAAAATACTGCCGCCATATTGGGTGCGATTGGCATTTTTATTCCACCAGCGAAGCTTTAAACGTACCTTTACAGTACGGAAGTCTTGAGAAATATGTAAGATTTTAATACCCGCCCCCCAAAAAGGAGGCCAAATATTGAGTGCGAACTTTACAATTCCTGGTTTGTATATCTTCGCTAGTCGCCTATTCATCGCTATCCCTGCCCTCTCCAAGCTTAATGTTACACAATTGTAACTGGTCAGAGCTGTAATATAATGGACCTGTTTCTAATTTACAAAAAGATTCTATTAACCCTTTGAAGTTCGTGGTTTAATGTTCCGAACGCTTATCCTATAATGGTAGGAAGATTGAATTCTGTTAAATCGCTGCAGATGATCCAACGGGAAAGTATATGTCAGATAATAATCAGGCGCTGAAGGATGCGGGTTTAAAAGTAACCCTTCCGAGGCTAAAAATTCTAGAAGTACTTCAGCAGCCAGACTGCCAGCACATCAGTGCTGAAGATTTGTACAAAAAGTTGATTGATCTAGGTGAAGAAATTGGCCTAGCAACTGTTTACCGAGTTCTAAACCAGTTCGACGATGCTGGTATTGTAACTCGTCACCACTTTGAAGGTGGAAAGTCAGTCTTCGAATTATCGACTCAACATCACCACGACCACCTAGTGTGCCTAGACTGTGGTGAGGTAATTGAATTTTCTGACGATCTTATTGAAGAACGTCAAAAAGAGATTGCAGCTAAGTACAATGTCACACTAACAAACCACAGCTTATACTTGTACGGCAAGTGTAGCGATGGTGGTTGTAAAGACAATCCAGATGCACACAAACCGAAAAAATAAGGGTTTGTTAATTTAAAAAGTAAACGCCAGCACATGCTGGCGTTTTTTGTTTCTAGAAGTAAGTACCTTAGACGTCAGCACTTTGGTTACAGAACAAAAGCTACTAAACGCCCATCTTTTTCTCCACAGTCTTGCACATCTATATAGCGCTCTGTGGGAGTAGGTATAAAAAATGCCAGCGTTTGCTGGCATTTTTTCATCATTCTCAGCATTAATCGAGATTATTGATTCTCAATTTTTGCCCAGGTATCACGTAGACCGACCGTGCGGTTGAATACTAGATTATCTGCTGAAGAGTCTTTCGAGTCTGCACAGAAGTAACCCATACGTTCAAATTGGTAACCTTTTTCTGCTTCTGCAGAAGCTAGGCTAGGCTCGACAAAGCCATTGATCACAACTAATGATTCAGGGTTGATAGTAGAAGCAAAATCTTCCGCTGCGCCTGGGTTTGGCACCGTAAATAAACGATCGTACAGACGAATTTCCGCTGGAAGAGCTTTATCAGCTGACACCCAATGAATAACGCCTTTCACTTTACGACCATCTGCTGGGTTTTTACCTAGCGTATCTGCATCGTAAGAACAGAAGATCGTTGTGATGTTGCCTTCGGCATCTTTTTCAACGCGCTCAGCTTTGATCACGTAAGCACCACGTAAACGAACTTCTTTACCTAGCACTAAACGCTTGTACTTTTTGTTCGCTTCTTCACGGAAGTCTTCACGCTCAATCCACAATTCACGCGTGAATGGCACTTCACGCACGCCCATTTCAGGTTTATTTGGGTGGTTGGCAACTGTCAAGTTTTCTACTGCGCCTGCTTCAAAGTTTTCGATAACAACTTTAACAGGATCCAGTACAGCCATTGCACGCGGAGCGTTCTCGTTTAGGTCATCACGAATACAAGATTCTAATGAACTAAACTCGATCATATTTTCTTGCTTCGTTACACCAATACGCTTACAAAACTCACGAATAGATGCAGGTGTGAAGCCACGACGACGCAGACCTGAGACAGTCGGCATACGTGGATCATCCCAACCATTAACCAGTTTTTCAGTAACTAGCTGGTTAAGCTTACGCTTAGACATCACTGTGTATTCAAGGTTTAAACGACTGAACTCGTATTGATGTGGACGGCTTTCGATCGTGATGTTGTCTAGAACCCAATCGTACAGACGACGGTTATCCATGAATTCAAGCGTACAAATAGAGTGCGTAATGCCTTCTAATGCATCAGAAATACAGTGCGTAAAGTCGTACATTGGGTAAATGCACCACTTATCACCAGTTTGGTGGTGCGTAGCAAAACGCACACGGTATAAAACTGGATCGCGCATGACCATGAATGAAGAACCCATGTCGATTTTAGCACGAAGACACGCTTTACCTTCTTCAAATTCACCAGCGCGCATTTTTTCAAACAACGCCAAGTTCTCTTCAACAGAACGGTCACGGTATGGACTTGGTTTACCTGGCGCCTTTAGTGTGCCGCGGTATTCACGAATTTGCTCTGGACTTAGCTCATCTACGTACGCTAAGCCTTTGTTAATCAATTCAATTGCATATTCGTAAAGCTTATCGAAGTAGTTTGATGAGTAACATACTTCACCACTCCACTCAAAGCCCAACCAGTTTACATCTTTCTTGATAGACTCAACGTATTCGATGTCTTCTTTTTCAGGGTTTGTATCGTCGAAACGCAGATTACATTGACCCTGGTAGTCCTGAGCAATACCGAAGTTCAAACAGATAGACTTAGCATGACCGATATGCAGGTAGCCATTTGGCTCCGGCGGGAATCGAGTATGCACGCTAGTGTGTTTACCATCCGCTAGATCTTTATCAATGATCTGGCGAATAAAGTTTGATGGACGAGCATCAGCTTCACTCATCTATAGCACCTCAAAAATATTAGTATTGTCAGAGAAAACGGAACCCTGTATCCAAGTATGGTTTCACAGAGTACATTGTTCCTAATGATCCACAATTCTAAGCAATTAGACAACAAGAACTCGCTCTAAAACGACAATATTTATCGAGTTAGCGTGAAAGCAAAGCAGATTCAAAGGGCCTAAACGAAAAAAGGCCTCCTGCGGAGGCCTTTTGCGATGTTGTAGTATCAATTGTTTGCAATACCAATAACAAACAATCACACCACTATTAAACAGTTAAGCTGGTAGCTGAACACCACTTAAGTCTTCATCTTTAGATACATTCTTCATCTCACCAGCAACAATCTCTGCTAGTGGACCAAGGATAACTTGTAGGTTGTTTGTACCTAGCTTCACAACTCCCATAGCTCCAAGATCTTTCAGAGTTTTCTCATTGATAACGCTCATATCTTTCACAGAAAGGCGCAAACGAGTAATACAGGCATCGATAGAACTTAGGTTGTCATGACCGCCAAGTGCTTTCAAGTACTGACGAGCAAGCTCTGAAGAATTGCTTGATCCAGCCACGTTAGATGAAGCTTCTTCATCATCTTCACGTCCCGGTGTTTTAAGGCCAAACTTAACAATCACGGTACGGAACACGAAGTAGTAAACCGCAAAGAAACCAAGACCTTGTACAATGAGCATGTACCAGTTTACCGCTAGCGGGTTACGAGTCGACAATACTAAGTCGACTAAACCAGCAGAGAAACCGAAACCTGCAATCCACTGCATTGATGCCGCGATATAAACTGATAGACCAGTCAGCGCTGCGTGAAGAACGTACAGTCCTGGAGCAAGGAACATGAATGCAAATTCAAGTGGTTCTGTTACACCTGTAAAGAATGAAGCAAACGCAGCTGCAATCATGATAGATGCCACTTTCTCTTTATTCTTTGATTTCGCAGTATGGTACATCGCTAGAGCAGCGCCTGGTAAACCAAACATCATGATTGGGAAGAAGCCCGCTTGGTACATCCCCGTAACACCTACCGTTGCCGTGCCTTCAGCTAATGATTTCGCACCGCCAAGGAAGTTTGGAATGTCATTAATACCAGCAACATCAAACCAGAACACTGAGTTTAGTGCATGGTGCAGACCAACAGGAATTAGAAGACGGTTGAAGAATGCGTAAACACCTGCACCTGCTTCACCCATACCTTGAATGCTTTCACCAAAACTTACCAGACCGCCGTAAACTGATGGCCAAACGTACATCAGGATGAACGCAATAACGATACCAGCAAAAGACGTTAGGATCGGTACAAGACGCTTGCCAGAGAAAAACGCCAGTGCTTTGTGCAGCTCTACGTGAGAAAAACGGTTGTACAACTCAGCAGAAACAATACCAACCAAGATACCGACGAACTGGTTATTGATTTTACCAAATGCAGCAGGTACTTCACTTGGGTCAATGCCTTGAATTTGTGATACTGCACCAGGGGCCAAAAGCGTTGTGACAACTAAGAAGCCCACGAAACCTGAAAGTGCAGCGGCGCCATCTTTGTCTTTAGACATTCCGTAAGCAACACCAACAGCGAACAATACTGACATATTGTCAATGATCGCTGCACCAGCTTTAATAAGAAATGCAGCAAGTGCACTGTTTGCGCCCCAGCCATTTGGGTCGATCCAGTAGCCAATACCCATGAGTATTGCTGCTGCAGGAAGTGTGGCAACCGGCACCATAAGCGCCTTACCCACCTTCTGGAAGTATCCGAGAATGTTCACCTTAAGTTCCCCCTATAGGATTAGATGTTATGTTGAATGACTTATTTCAGCCGTCCAATTTAGTCATCCTAAGTTTATGATATTAATTTTGCTCCGCAAATTAAAAGCTCACCGTTTGTGATCATAATCACCACAATTTGCCCTTTCGGAAGGTTTTTGCTAGCGAGATCATAAAACTTATTTTATTATACGAAAAAATGGCGTTTTAAAGATAATATTCTCGCACTTTATGCAAGGCAGAATCAGTGTTATTTTGGTATCTAGGCGGGTAAATCACTGTAACTTTGCTCTGAAAAAGAATCATAAAAAACCATACAATTATTACTTTTCAGTTAGTTACTATGACAATAACATCGATAAAACGCGACTTGCTGTATGTGACTCGTTATCTAATTCAGTGATACAAACTAAGTACCCATATGACTGAAGCAGTCTCTACTTAGATAACGATATAGAAATTGAATTCTCATCTATAAGGACTAGCTGACTATGTACGCGCTAAGTAACTGTAAAATTTATACCGGTAGTGATGTTCTTACCGATCATGCGGTCATCATCGAAAACGATCTTATTCAATCTATTGTGCCGGTTTCTGAGCTACCTCAAAGCATCGAAGTAAAAGACCTTGCAGGCGCTAATCTAAGTCCAGGCTTTATCGATCTGCAGTTGAACGGTTGTGGCGGTGTAATGCTAAACGATGCAATTACCCCTGAAACCATGCAAATCATGCACCAGGCAAACCTCAAATCTGGCTGTACTAGCTTCCTGCCAACACTCATTACGTCATCTGATGAAGATATGCGAACTGCAATTGCCGCAGCTCGTGAGTACCACAACAAGTATCAAAATCAATCGCTTGGTTTACACCTCGAAGGTCCTTACCTTAACGTCGCGAAAAAAGGCATCCATAACGTCGATTTTATTCGCCCATCAGACGAAAGCATGATCGACCTTATCTGCGCAAACGCCGATATCGTAGCGAAAGTAACACTAGCACCTGAGCATAACGACCCAGAGCATATTGCGCGATTAAAGGCTGCTGGCATCGTGGTTTCAATTGGCCACACAAATGCAACCTACGCCGAAGCACGTAAAAGCTTTGAAGCAGGCATTACTTTTGCTACACACCTCTTTAATGCAATGACACCAATGGTTGGTCGTGAACCAGGAGTTGTTGGTGCAATTTACGATACTCCTGACGTATATGCTGGCATTATTGCTGATGGTTTTCACGTCGACTACGCAAACATCCGAATTGCTCATAAAATCAAAGGTGAAAAGCTTGTTTTGGTGACGGATGCCACAGCTCCAGCAGGTGCTAACATTGATCACTTTATTTTTGTCGGTAAGAAAGTATATTACCGAGATGGTAAGTGTGTTGATGAAAATGGCACGCTAGGCGGCTCAGCTTTGACAATGATTGAAGCAGTTCAGAATTCAGTTGAGCACGCGGGGATCGCTTTAGACGAAGCTCTACGAATGGCCACGTTATACCCAGCAACAGCAATTGGTGTTGAGGATCGCCTTGGCCGAGTTCGAAAAGGGATGGTTGCAAACCTGACTATTTTCGATCGTGACTTTAAAGTAAAAGCGACGGTTGTTAACGGACAATACGAGCAAAATTAAGCATGAATGGCGGACAGATTGGTAATGTAGATTTAGTAAAACAGCTTAACAGCGCTGCGGTATATAGGCTGATTGATCAGCAAGGTCCTATCTCCCGTATTCAAGTCGCGGACGTGAGTCAGCTCGCGCCTGCTAGTGTTACCAAAATAACCCGCCAACTTTTAGAGCGCGGCCTTATTAAGGAGGTCGCCCAACAAGCTTCAACTGGTGGTCGTCGTGCGATCTCTTTGACTACTGAAGTCAAACCTTTTCATTCGATTGCCGTTCGCTTAGGTCGAGATTACGTACAGTTCAGTTTATACGATTTAGGTGGCACCGCGCTGGCAGAAGATCAGCATGAACTGCACTACACTAACCAAGCAGACTTAATCGCAGGACTTATCGATTTATTAAAAGATTTCGTAAGCCGTTGCGAAGACAAAATTGATCAACTCATCGCTATCGGCATCACTTTACCGGGCCTTGTTAACCCAACAACTGGCGTGGTCGAATACATGCCTAATACCGATATCGATAATCTTGCTCTCGGTGAAATTGTTGGAGAGAAGTTTAATACAGCATGCTTTGTTGGCAACGACGTACGTGGCATGGCGTTGGCTGAGCACTACTTTGGAGCAAGCCAAGACTGCCAGGATTCTATTTTGGTTAGCGTCCACCGCGGTACTGGCGCAGGTATTATCGTTAACGGCCAGGTTTTTCTTGGTTTTAACCGCAACGTCGGTGAAATTGGTCATATCCAAATTGACCCGCTTGGTGAGCAATGCCAATGTGGAAACTTTGGCTGTTTAGAAACCGTAGCTGCAAACCCAGCGATTATTCAACGAGTGAAGCAACTGATTACTCAAGGATACGAATCAAGCTTAACCGACCTTGAAAACATCACAATTGAAGCGGTATGTCAGCACGCAATGAATGGTGATGAACTTGCGAAACAGAGTTTAGTGCGAGTGGGCAACCAGCTAGGTAAAGCGATTGCGATTACGGTTAACTTATTTAATCCACAGAAAATTGTAATTGCTGGCGATATTACTGCAGCACAAGATATTGTTTTCCCTGCAATTCAACGCAACGTAGAGAATCAATCTCTTAAAACTTTCCATAACGACCTCCCTATCGTGGCTTCTCACATTGATAAGCAGCCAACGATGGGCGCATTTGCGATGATTAAACGCGCTATGCTAAACGGAGTTTTGTTACAAAAGTTACTGGAAGACTAAGTTTATACAACCAATTGAGTTACAATCTCGGGCTGCGTTTTCACAGCCCGTTTTTGTATATCAGGAATACAGCTCAACAGTATGGAAATTATTCTAATTACAGCCGCTTTTTTAGCTGGTTTTATTGCGCTTAAATGCAGCCTCCCTCCCCTCGTTGGTTTTCTACTAGCTGGATTTGGCTTGCATGCATTTGGTTACCAAAGCAATGACGTTATTGTCACTCTCGCAGATCTTGGTGTTACTCTTCTTCTGTTTACTATTGGACTCAAACTCGATGTAAAAACCCTGCTGTCCAAAGAAATATGGGGAGGTGCAACCGCCCACAACATACTCTCTACCGCTTTTTTTGCCCTAGCGTTATCCGGCTTAAAACTACTGGGCTTGACTTCGCTAGCCAGTATGGACGGCAGCCAAATCCTGCTCTTAGCTTTTGCACTATCGTTCTCTAGTACCGTTTTTGCCGTAAAAGCATTGCAAGAAAAAGGCGAAATGAACGCGACCTACGGCACACTCGCGATCGGTATCTTAGTTATGCAAGATATTTTTGCCGTAGTATTCCTGACTGCTTCAACCGGAAAAATCCCAGAATGGTATGCCATCGGTTTGTTCGCACTGCCTTTCCTTCGTCCCCTATTCTATAAGCTGCTCGATAAAGTTGGCCACGGCGAAATGCTGGTGCTGTTCGGTATTTTCTTCGCGCTTGTTATCGGTGCTGGACTATTCGAGTTGGTCGGGATGAAACCAGACTTGGGCGCGCTAATTTTAGGCATGCTACTCGCAGGTCACCCAAAAGCCTCAGAACTATCCAAGTCATTATTCAATATGAAGGAGCTCTTTTTAGTCTGCTTCTTTTTAAACATTGGTTTATCCGCCTCATTGAGCGTGAATGGCGTCGTTCTCGCCCTGCTATTTATCTTACTGCTACCAATCAAAGGACTCTTGTACTTCGTCACTATTAATCATTTTAAGTTTCGAGTACGTACCTCTTTGCTCGCCTCTTTATCACTATTTAACTACAGTGAGTTTGGTCTTATTGTTGCAGGGTTGGCCTATAAAATGGGCTGGATGCCAAGTGATATGCTTGCTGCGATTGCGGTTGCGGTGTCGGTATCCTTTGTAATTTCCGCGCCACTTAACCGCCTTAGCCATAAAATTTATCAACATTCAGGTAAGTGGCTGCAAGAGACAGCGGTAGAAAAGCTCAATCAACGCGACCAACTCATCAACCCAGGTCATGCCCAAGTATTGATCTTAGGTATGGGGCGTATTGGGACGGGCGCTTATGATGAGCTACGCTCACGCTATGGCAAAATTTCATTGGGTATAGAAATTCGTGAAGACGCTGCACATCATCATCGTTCAGAAGGAAGAAATGTTATTTCTGGTGATGCCACCGACCCGGATTTCTGGGAGCGAATTTTAGATACAGGTCATGTAAAACTGGTTCTGCTTGCAATGCCACATCATCAAGGTAACCAAACAGCACTTGAACAGCTTAAACGCAGAAAATATAAGGGGCAAATTGCCGCTATCGCCGAATACCCAGATCAATTGGAAGGCTTACTTGAAAATGGCGTTGACGCAGCATTCAATATATATAGTGAAGCTGGTAGCGGTTTTGCTCGACACGTCTGTAAACAACTTCAGCCTAAATTCACACCAATTAAATAAGCAACAGCACTGATATTTTTTGAAAGGCTTTCTATTGATAGAAAGCCTTTTTTGTATAGTTTTTATACCAAACCTTGATCTCATTCACCAAAACAACGGTTGAGTTAAATATTTTCCATACAACAAGGCCTTTTATCATTTTTTTAATCACAAAACGTTGCTTTTTTTATTAGTAATGGCAAATTTAAACCATACCGATTAGAAATTGTTTAGTTTAGTAAGGATGTAGTATGTGTTCAGTATTTGGCATTTTAGACATTAAAAGCGATGCAGCCGCATTGCGCCCTATCGCATTAGAGATGTCGAAAAAACTTCGTCACCGTGGCCCAGACTGGTCTGGGATTTACTCTTCAGAGCGTGCTATTTTAGCGCACGAGCGCTTGGCGATTGTTGGTCTAAATAGTGGTGCACAGCCGCTATACAGCCCTGATAAGAAGCTCATCCTTGCCGTCAATGGTGAAATCTACAACCATAAAGAAATTCGTGCTCGTTACGAAGGAAAGTACGAATTTCAAACCGATTCAGACTGTGAAGTCATTCTTGCACTTTACCAAGATATGGGTGCAGATCTCCTTGAAGAACTAAACGGTATTTTCGCTTTTGTGCTATACGACGAGGAAAAAGATGAGTATTTAGTCGGCCGTGACCATATTGGTATTATCCCTCTTTATCAAGGTCACGATGAGCATGGTAACTACTATGTGGCATCAGAGATGAAGGCTCTTGTTCCAGTATGTAAAACAGTAAGTGAATTCCCTCCTGGTAGCTACTACAGCTCTAAAGATACTCAGCCAACACGTTACTATGTTCGTGACTGGAACGAGTACGCAGCAGTACAAGGTAACAGCACTAGCAAAGAAGAATTGACGGAAGCGCTAGAAGCGGCTGTTAAACGCCAACTAATGACTGACGTGCCTTACGGTGTACTTCTTTCAGGCGGTCTAGATTCTTCTATTACATCTGCGGTAGCAAAACGCTTTGCAGCGATGCGTATTGAAGATGATGAAAAGTCTGAAGCTTGGTGGCCTCAACTGCACTCTTTTGCTGTTGGCTTAGAAGGCGCGCCTGACCTGAAAGCCGCTCGCGAAGTTGCCGACCAAATTGGTACCGTTCACCACGAAATGACGTACACGATTCAAGAAGGTTTGGACGCGATTCGTGACGTGATTTACCACATTGAAACGTATGACGTGACGACTATCCGCGCATCAACACCTATGTTCTTAATGGGTCGTAAGATCAAAGCGATGGGTATCAAGATGGTATTGTCTGGTGAGGGCGCTGACGAAATCTTTGGTGGCTACCTTTACTTCCACAAGGCGCCAAACGCGAAAGAGTTCCACGAGGAGACAGTGCGTAAACTGCTTGCTCTGAACATGTTCGACTGTGCTCGTGCTAACAAGTCGCTGGCAGCATGGGGAGTTGAAGGACGCGTACCTTTCCTAGATAAAGAGTTCATAGATGTAGCAATGCGCTTGAACCCAGCAGACAAGATGTGTGGCAACGGTAAAATGGAGAAACACATCCTTCGTGAGTGCTTCGAGCACTACCTGCCAGAATCGATCGCATGGCGTCAAAAAGAGCAGTTCTCTGATGGCGTTGGCTACAGCTGGATCGATACGCTGAAAGAAGTAGCAGAACAGAAAGTGACAGACCAGCAGATGGAAACAGCTCAATATCGATTCCCATACAACACGCCAACGACAAAAGAAGGCTACGTGTACCGTGAAATCTTTGAAGAGTTATTCCCACTTCCATCAGCAGCAGAGTGTGTACCAGGAGGCCCTTCAGTAGCGTGTTCTTCAGCGAAGGCGATTGAATGGGATGAATCGTTCCAAAACTGTGTTGACCCATCAGGTCGTGCAGTACAGACCGTTCACAACGACTCATACTAATTCTCTACGATAAAGATAAGGGTTGGTTCGTCCAACCCTTTTAAAACAGACAAAAAATTAGATACGATCAAAAAGAGGTGTTTTTGCACCTCTTTTTATGTTTGATGGAATTAGGCTATTTTAAATCTAAATCACTATTGTCTATGCTGACAGGCACACGCTTGGTGATCATCTGAACTAGCATAATTGAGCGTTTCTCACCATCTTGTTCTTGGAAGATGGCATCTATGCCCGCAAATTGACCGCTTTTAACTCTAATTTGATCGCCTGGTTTTGGCATACATTCAGAAACGGTATTGTCATTACAACACTTTTCTAGCTGCATCAATTCGAAGACCAAGTCACCTTGAACTTCTTTCGGTTGAGCACCATAACGCACAAAGTCAACAACACCTCGAGTAGAGCGGACTGAGGTGAAGTTTGGCCCTTGCTCATAATCAAAGTAAGCGAATACGTAACAAGGAAACAGCGGTTCCTCGACTTTTTGTCTTTTCCCGCGCAAAATCTTCTCAACTTCTACAGTTGGATAAAAGCACTCTACACCTTGATTTTCAAGGTGTTGTTTCGCCCTAACCTGCTCCCCACGTTTACAATAAAGTAGATACCAACGTTTCATCTTTTTACTAGCCAATTCTATTTTGTTTTTATCCTAGCATTAAGCCAAAGTTGAGTCATTGATATTCAGTTTATCTATAAAAGTATGATTATACATCGCTCGCATTAACGACATTTTTTCAGCAACTTACGATAAAGAAGTCCATAGGCAAAAATGGAAATTAAGTTTGTAACACAACCAATACACCATCATATAATCTGCAAATCCAATCAAAAACAGCTACTTAACAAACAAAAATAGTCGAATGGCAAAATTTTATTATTTGTCACTCATTGAATTGCATTGTATACGTAGAAGTCGTTAAAAAATGTAATAACTATTATTAGAAGAGCTTATGTCAAACCAACATCAATATTTTGGTCATCCACGTGGCCTGTTCTTATTGTTCGGTACTGAACTGTGGGAACGCTTTTCTTACTACGCAATGCGTGCCATTCTCGTGCTTTACCTTACTGATACAACAATGAATGGCGGCCTTGGCTGGTCAACCAAAGACGCATTAGACCTATACGGCATATACACAGGGCTTGTGTATATCACGCCTCTTATCGGTGGATACCTAGCAGATAACTATTTAGGTCAACGTCGCTCAATTTTGCTTGGTGGCGCGTTAATGGCCATCGGCCAGTTTACTCTTGCACTTCCTGCTGATGCTTTAGGTATTGGTTCGCTACACAGTTTCTATTTAGGTCTTGGCCTACTTATCACTGGTAACGGTCTCTTTAAGCCAAATATCTCAACCATGGTTGGCGACCTTTATCAAGAAGGTGACAACCGTCGTGACGGCGCATTCACTATCTTTTATATGGGTATCAACTTAGGTGCATTACTTGCCGGCGTCGTTTCTGGCTCTGTGACAACCTCTTACGGTTGGAAAGCAGGCTTTGTTGCCGCTGGTGTGGGTATGCTGGTTAGCCTAGTGATGCAAATGGTACTGGCTCAATCATGGCTTGGTGATATTGGTCGTGAACCAGCGGCGAAACGAGATCTAAACAACAAAAACGCCACCACGAAGCAGCCACTCACCAAAGAAGAAGTGAATCGACTAAAAGTAATTCTGGTCATGAGCTTATTCACTATTGTCTTCTGGGCAGGCTTTGAACAAGCTGGTGGTCTGATGAACATCTACACTCAACAATATACTGATCGCATGATTGGTGGTTTCGAAGTTCCTGCTGCGTGGTTCCAATCACTAAACCCATTTTTCATTATTACTCTAGCGCCAGTTCTGGCTGTCCTTTGGGTAAAATTGGGTAAACGTGAACCTACTTCGCCAGTGAAATTTGCGATGGCACTATTTTTCTTGGCGATTGGTTTCCTTTGTATGGTTGGCGCAGTGCTAGAACAAGGTGGAGATACAACAGTAAAAACATCGATGTTATGGTTGGTCGGCGCTTTCTTCTTCCACACATTAGGCGAGCTGTGTTTATCACCAATTGGTCTTTCATTGGTAACTAAATTAGCACCGCTTCGCTTAGCTTCACTTATGATGGGTGCATGGTTTGGCTGTAATGCGATTGCTAACTATGTTGCGGGCTATGTGGGCTCTCACGTAGGCGAGTTAGGCGCTATGGCTATCTTTAGTGGTATTGCGGTCAGCGCAACCGTAAGTGGCGTAATTTTGCTCCTATTCTCTAATACACTCGTTCGCTGGATGCATGGCGCTGAAAATACGCACAGCACGGCAGAGCAAGTAGAAGAGCAGCAAGTACAAGTTGCTTGATCGCTCAACTAAACGTAGAAAGGGTCGCTATTGCGACCCTTTTTTGTATCTAAAGTTTAGATTGAACTAACTCAACCATCATCTCGATATGAAGTTCACTATCGTTCAAACAAGGGATGTAGGTAAAGTTTTCGCCACCAGCTTCAAGGAAAATCTCTTTACACTCTTCCGAGATCTCTTCCAACGTCTCTAAACAATCTGACGAAAATGCAGGGGTCACAACATTAATATTTTTCACACCCTTTGCAGGAAGTGCTTCTAGGGTCTTATCGGTATAAGGTTGAAGCCACTCTTCTCTCCCAAATCGGGACTGATACGTCATGCCAATTTGTTGTTCGCTTAAACCTAACGCTTCCCCAAGCAAGCGAGTCGTCTCTTCACAATGCTGTGGGTAAACATCACCATTGTCAGCATAGCGTTTTGGAATACCATGATAAGAACACAGCAGGTAATCTCCCTGGCCATTCTTTTGCCAATGTTCACGAACTGAATGCGCTAACGCTTCAATATATTTCGGGTGATTGTAATAATCACGAATAAAGCTAAAGCCCGGCATCACAGGCAGGTTTTTAAATGCTTTAGTGATTCCGTCAGAAACCGCTGCCGTTGTTGTGCCCGAGTATTGCGGATACAAAGGTAAAACAATGACTTCATCAACGCCTTGCGCCAATAGGGCTTCAAAGCCTGATTGTAAACTTGGGTTACCATACGTCATACCAAGCTCTACAGGTATATCAAGCTTTTGTGCTAACTTTTCAGTTTGGCGTTTAGAGTACACCATCAACGGCGAGCCCTCTTCCATCCATACTGATTGATAGAGTTTGGCAACTTTAGGAGCTCGGATAGGAAGGATAACGCCGTGCAATAGTGGACACCAAAGCCATCGAGTCATGTCTACCACTCGGTGATCATGAAGAAACTGACTTAAAAAGCGCTTTACGGCAGGAGCGGTTGGTGCGTCAGGAGTTCCCAGGTTAACTAGGAGTACACCCTGTTTATTATTCTCTTTCATAACATCCTATTCATGGTAAACGGCTTGGTTCATATATTTAAGTAACCTCGAAGTAACGAATAGCCGAGCTGAAGTTAATTAGATATATGTTTACGAGTAAACTAAAAAAAGCGACCACTTGGGCCGCTTTCAATATATCAAAATATTAAATTTTTGACTTCAGCAAATTAAGATAGTGCTTTCTCGATATCCGCACTAACTTCAGCTACTTGCTTAGTACCATCAAACTTAAGGTACTTAGTCTTGCCTGCTTCAGCTTCTTTGCCGTAGTAGTTGATTAGCGGCGCAGTTTGCTCGTGGTAAACACCTAGACGAGCACGTACTGTTTCTTCTTTGTCGTCATCACGAACAACAAGATCTTCACCAGTTACATCATCTTTACCTTCCACTTTAGGCGGGTTGTAAACCACGTGGTAAGTACGACCAGAAGGAAGGTGAGCACGACGACCAGCCATACGCTCAACAATTACATCGTCTGCAACGTCAAATTCGATAACGTAGTCTACGTCTACGCCCATTTCTTTTAGGCCGTCAGCTTGAGGGATAGTACGTGGGAAACCATCTAGTAGGAAACCGTTTGCACAGTCTTCTTGAGCGATGCGCTCTTTGATAAGACCAAGGATGATTTCATCAGAAACTAGCTGACCAGCGTCAATAACAGCTTTAGCTTGTTTACCAAGCTCTGTACCTGCTTTGATAGCAGCACGAAGCATATCACCAGTAGAGATTTGTGGAATACCGTATTTTTCCATGATGAAGTTTGCTTGTGTGCCTTTACCTGCACCTGGAGCACCTAGAAGAATGATGCGCATGATTTATCCTCTTTAATATTTAAGATTTATACCGAAGCTCACAATAGCTGACCTCTTAGACATCAAACCTGAGAAGCACCTGCAACGATAAGTTTCGGTATAACGTATATAGGCGAGCAAAAATACACGCCTTATTACTCACATTCAAGTCGCAGATTCTATCACAGGTTCTCTGAGCAAAGAGTGTATTAAGACTAAAGAATGTTAACAGTACCCTCTTTCACGCCCTATTGATTATTAACTCAGCACTTGAGATGCAAAATTTTGCGACAACAAACAAAAAGCTCGCGAAATGCGAGCTTTTTGATTTTCAGAGGTTATTACACCTTAGTCAAAAGTTGATTAACGGCTCCTAAGAACTCTGTTGGATCCTCAATAGAGCCTCGCTCCGCTAGCATTGCCTGACCAAGCAGAACTTCAACCCAGCGACCAAACGCTTCTTCATCGGCTTCGTCAGCCATACGCTTAACCAATTTGTGCTCAGGGTTTAGCTCAAAGATGTATTTCACTTCCGGCACAGCTTGACCAGCTGCCGCAAGAAGCTTCGCCATTTGAGTACCCATTTCGTAATCGTCCGTTACCACAACAGCAGGCGTAGATGCGAGTTTGAAGGTGGTACGAACTTCTTTCACACGATCGCCTAGGTAAGACTTCGTGCGCTCTACAACCGACTTAAACTCTTCTTCGGTTTCTTTTTGCTTCTCTTTTTCTGCTTCATCTTCAAACTGACTTAGATCAAGCCCAGCTTTAGTGATTGACTGGAACTGTTTACCATCAAACTCAGTTAAGTAGTTCATCAGCCACTCATCAATGCGGTCGTACATCAAGATAACTTCAATGCCTTTCGCTTTGAACTGTTCTAAGTGAGGGCTGTTTTTCGCAGCTGCATAGCTGTCTGCCGTCAAGTAGTAGATCTTATCTTGACCTTCTTTCATGCGCTCAACGTAAGACATCAAGCCCACAGTTTGCTCAGAAGAGTCCACTTCAGTTGAAGCAAAGCGCAATAAACCTGCAACTTTCTCTTTGTTTGCAAAGTCCTCCGCAGGGCCCTCTTTCATCACAAGACCAAACTCTTTCCAGAATGATTGGTATTTCTCTTCGTCATTCTTGGCCATACGCTCGAGCATCGTTAGCACGCGCTTAGTACAAGCATTACGTAGAGACTGAGTCACTTTATTGTCTTGTAAGATCTCACGCGATACGTTTAGCGGTAAATCGTTTGAGTCTATTAAACCACGTACGAAGCGTAAGTATGACGGCATAAATTGCTCTGCATCGTCCATAATGAATACGCGCTGTACGTACAGTTTCAAGCCTGATTTGTGGTCGCGGTTCATCATATCCCAAGGTGCTTTCGATGGGATGTATAGTAAGCTCGTGTAGTCGTTTTTACCTTCTACACGGTTATGACTCCAGACCAAGGGATCGGCAAAGTCATGTGATACGTGCTTGTAGAACTCTTGATACTCTTCTTCTGAAATATCAGATTTGTTACGCGTCCACAGTGCTTGGGCTTTGTTGATTTGCTCCCACTTTTTCTCATCTGTTTCCTTGCCTTCGTCATCACGAACGACAGTTTGGATTGAAACAGGAATGCCGATGTGATCAGAGTACTTACTGATAACGTCACGTAGACGCCACTCATTCAAAAACTCTTTACCCTCTTCACGCATATGAAGAATGATGTCGGTACCACGTGACTCTTTGGTAATGTTTTCGATGGTGTACTCACCTTCACCCGCTGAGTGCCATTGTACCGCTTCATCAGCGGCTAGACCCGCAGCGCGAGTGCGCACGGTAACGGCGTCAGCAACGATAAATGCCGAGTAGAAACCAACACCAAACTGACCAATAAGCTGAGAGTCTTTGCTCTGCTCTTCAGATAGCTTTGAGAAAAACTCAGCTGTACCAGATTTTGCGATTGTTCCTAAGTGCTCAATCACATCATCACGGCTCATACCGATACCGTTATCAGAAATGGTTAAGGTATTTGCGCTTTCATCAAACGACAGTTTCACGCAAAGGTCTGCATTACCTTCGTATAGATCTGGGTTAGATAACGCCTGAAAGCGCAGTTTGTCTGATGCATCTGATGCGTTAGAGATCAGCTCGCGCAAAAAGATCTCTTTATTTGAATAAAGAGAATGGATCATTAAATGCAGTAGTTGTTTTACTTCTGATTGAAAACCACGAGTTTCTTTATTTTGAGATACGGTTTCGCTCATGTGTGCTCCATAACATCTAAACTAATTGGCTTTTTCATAGGGACAAGTTTGTGACTTTCCCCTTGAAATCACCTTACCGAGATGTCATTTAACATGTGGCTGACAAATGTAAATTCAAGGTCAATATTGCTAAAAACGGTGTTTTTTTAGAAAATTTTAATTATCCTACCCGTCTAAAAGCATCTAAAATGTCGTGCGCACTCCAAGCGCCCCGGTAATTTTGTGACATAAATCACCATAATTACAACATCATCCATCTAAGAAGAACTAAATGACTAACATTGGCACCAAATTTCTACTTGCTCAAAGGTTCACCTTTGATCCAAATAGTAATTCGCTCGCTGACCAACAAAACGGCAACGACGTTGTACGATTAGGAAGCAACGAAAGCCGTATACTTCTGATGTTGGCAGAGAGACCAAACGAAGTTTTAACCCGTAACGAGCTTCACGAGTTTGTTTGGCGTGAGCAAGGTTTTGAGGTGGATGACTCAAGCCTGACTCAAGCGATTTCTACTCTGCGTAAGATGTTGAAGGATTCAACAAAATCTCCAGAGTTTGTTAAAACGGTACCTAAACGTGGCTACCAACTCATTTGTTCAGTGGAACGCTTGAGCCCATTTTCTACTGACTCTAACACTGACGTTGAAGAAACCGCTTCTGAACAAGAAGTGCCAGCAGTGGAGTTAGAAGCGAGCGATACACCACCAACAGAGATAGTGACCGATACTACTGCTGATCTTGAGCCTCAAGTAGAGCCGACTAAAACTCAGCCGAAGCCAGCATCTAACACGATTAACTGGCTACCGCGTGTCATTATCTTTTTGTCTCTGCTGCTTCCTGTTTGCGTATTGTTATTCACGAACCCTGCGGAATCCCAATTCCGTCAGATTGGTGAGTATCAAAATGTACCAGTGATGACACCTGTAAATCACCCTCAAATCAACAACTGGTTGCCCTCAATAGAGCAATGCATTGAGCGCTACGTGAAGCACCATGCAGAAGACTCGTTGCCAGTGGAAGTGATTGCCACTGGCGGACAAAATAACCAGCTGATTCTGAACTACATTCATGACAGTAACCACTCTTACGAGAACGTAACACTGCGTATTTTCGCAGGTCAAAACGATCCAACAGACATCTGCAAATAAAGGAGGCCAATATGAAGATTAAATTAGCATCTGCGGTTTTGGCCGTATCCGTTCTTTTCAGTAGTTGGTTGTATTGGGGAAGTGACCTAAAAGTGGAGCAGCTCCTCACAGCAAACGAATGGCAGTCGACCATGGTGACAGTCATTACAGACAGCTTGCCTGACGATACTGTCGGCCCACTACGCCGAGTTAATGTTGAATCAAACGTGAAATATCTCCCTAATGGTGACTATATTCGCGTAGCAAATATCAAACTATTCGCTCAAGGTTCAACCGCAGAATCAACGATAAATATCTCGGAAAAAGGCCGCTGGGAAGTAAGTGACAACTATTTGTTGGTCTCGCCTTCGGAGTTTAAAGATATTTCATCTTCTCAATCAAAAGACTTTTCCGAAGCACAGCTACGTTTGATTACTCAAATTTTTAAGCTAGATGCGGAGCAAAGTCGTCGTATTGACGTCGTGAACGAAAAAACACTATTGCTCACTAGCTTGAACCACGGTTCTTCGGTACTGTTTAAAAACTAATTTTGATTGGATGATAAGGGGGCAAGACGCCCCCTTTGTTTTGCTTATGGATTGGCTAGATACCCTTACCCTTTTTTTCGGTTCACTAATCGCCAACACGCTGGCTTCACTTTCTGGTGGCGGAGCAGGCTTGCTTCAATTCCCTTTACTCATCTTTCTCGGCTTACCGTTCTCCGTTGCGCTAGGCACACATAAGGTGGCTTCGGTTGCTTTAGGCTTAGGCGCAGCAAGCACGCATTTAAGATCAGGCACTATTAAATGGAAAGTCGCGCTCTACCTTATCTTGTCCGGTAGTATTGGCGTGATTTTAGGGGCTAACTTAATTGTACAGATCCCTGATGGTATCGCGGAAAAGATGCTCGGCACGATGATCCTAGCGCTGGGTATCTACTCGCGATTTAAGACATCGCTAGGCCAAGCTGAAGTAATACGCAACCGTCATCCTATTGGTTGGGTTATTGGTGGAATTGGCTTGCTGTTTATCGGCATCATTAACGGATCTCTTACCGCAGGTTCTGGTTTGCTCGTGACACTATTTTTGGTGCGCTGGTTTGGTTACGACTACAAACAAGCCGTTGCTTACACCATGATTTGTGTCGGCCTGTTTTGGAATGGCATTGGAGGCATTGCCGTCGTACAGGCAGGGGCGCCTATTCACTGGGCTTGGTTACCTGTTTTATTGTTAAGCTCTTTTCTAGGCGGCAGTTTAGGCGCATGGGCCGCGACTCGATACAGTAACAGAGTGATTAAAGTTGCATTCGAAATTCTCACGTTTGCGGTGGGCATCAAGTTGCTGGTTTAAAAAGATTAAAAGGAAAGTTTCATGGATAAAGCAATCATTGATATTTATTACTGCCGCCAGTGCAACTGGATGTTGCGTTCAACTTGGCTATCGCAAGAATTACTGCATACTTTTAGTGAAGAAATAGAAACAATCAGCTTACACCCAGACACAGGTGGTCGCTTCGAAATTTTCTGTAATGGCCAGCAAATTTGGGAACGGAAAAAAGACAGCGGCTTTCCTGAAGCCAAGGTGCTAAAACAGCGCGTTAGAGACATTATCGACCCAGAACGCGATTTAGGACATTCAGACACAAAATAGGGAGCAATTCGCTCCCTATTTTTTACTTAGTAAAACCGTTAAATCATGGTTTGTGCTAATACTTCGCCTTCTGGTGTTTTTACCGTTAGCTTATTGCCTTCTAGAGTACCAAAGCTTCTCGGTAAGCCATTACGTGGGAATGTCATCGAGCCTGGGTTGAATATAATGGCTCCATCTTGCATCTCTGCGACGGGAACATGTGTATGACCGTGGGCGATGATATCACCTTCACGCAGTGGCGGCCGTTTTTCAGAGTTGTACAAGTGACCATGAGTCAAAAAGATTCTCTTGCCAGATTCAAGTAGCACCCATGAGTAATCCATCATCATTGGAAACTTCAATAGCATTTGGTCCACTTCACTATCACAGTTGCCACGTACAGAAATAATTTGATCACTGTATTGGTTCAATAAGTCTGCTACCTGTGGAGGGTTGTAGCCTTCTGGAATAGGGTTTCGCGGCCCATGGTTTAGCGTATCTCCTAGCAAAATCAGGTGGTGCGCACCAGAGGCCAGAAATAGCTCAATGGTTTCTTTAGTTGCTGGCAAAGAGCCATGTAGGTCTGAGGCAAAAAATAGTTTCACGACATCGTCTCCTCAAAAAGTATGAGGTCATTCTACGGCATTTTTTTAGCAGCTCAACCTACGACGGTTTGAATACTACTGATAGCGCAATGATTCAATGACCATAGGCAAAACATAGAACCATGCTGCATACGCTGTTCCAACCAACACCAGTATCCAAAACACCATCGACATAAATTTTGATTTGGCTAGATGGTGCAGCGGATCGGGCTCTCCGCATCCTGGACATGCATGAGCGCGTTTTGAGATTTGTTTCTCACACACGGGGCAAGAGACTAAAGGCATGATACAGATTCCTCGACATTAGGCTTAGGGCGCAAAGAATAATGGTGAATTAACACATATGCAACCTAACATATATTAAATATTTTAGTTCTTTGTAACAGTCGCTGACTTGAGAAAAAATTCGTTGATTTTTCATTTATATCAACCTATTACACTTCTTCTCGCACCATACCATTGATGACAATATTGTTATAACTCACCATCCCAATGACCTCGCCACTTTCAATGACCGGCGCTCTGCTTATGCCAAATCGCTCAAACAAACGTGCACAATATTTTACGTTCATATCTGGTTCGACACACAAAGCGGGCTTGGTCATGATTTCATAAATATTTGTGCGCTGAGGAGAACGATTATTCGCCAGCACCTTTTTGGCGATATCATTCATCAACACGATGCCATATTCATCATTATCATCTCGCTTTTTCACCACCAGTGCTTTGACTTGGTATTTTTTCGCTAGCGTTATGCCTTCATAAACTGTCATTAGCCCATCAACCATGACATAAGTAGCCGCCATTACATCTCGAACTCTAATTATCGTTTGATCACTCATAATTCATCCTCAACCACTTTGGTCAACGTTTCTACTTGATGCGCGACACCGACTGCATCTTCAATATCGATCTGAATAGCAATGCCCTGCCCCGACTCTCTGTCGAATTCACCAACCTCATTAATGGTTTCTAATATGTGTCGAGAGAGATGTTCCTCGACCACAAACAGCAGCACATCTTTTTGCACTTCTAGCGTTAAACCAAAAAACGTTCGCTTTTGATTTAAACCTTGTCCGCGAGCATTGTTAATCACCGTAGCACCGGTCGCACCAGCATCGCGTGCAGCGTCCAACACCTTGTCTGTTTTGCTGTCTTCAACAAACGCAAGTATCAATTTAAAGCGCATTTTCTTCTTCCTCCGAGACGTTTTTATTCAGCCACTGGGTTATTTGCGCATAGCCCATCACAGAGATCATAGGAAATAGACTGGCAAACGCGATCAAGCCAAAGCCATCAATCATTGGGTTTCTTCCAGGGACGGTCGAAGCAAGCCCTAACCCTAATGCAGTTACAAGTGGGACAGTGACGGTAGAAGTTGTTACGCCTCCAGAATCGTAGGCGAGTGGAACAATAAGCTTAGGAGCGTAAAACGTTTGAATCACAACGACGATGTAACCCGCGATGATGTAATAATGAATGGGATCGCCCACGACAATCCGGTAACTCCCTAATGCAATACCAATTGCCACCCCAAACGCAACGGCTACGCGCAAGCCGTTAATACTGATACTGCCTCCAGAGACTTGGTTTGCTTTTATCGCTACAGCGATTAAAGAAGGCTCTGCAATCGTGGTACTAAAGCCTATAAAAAAGGCGAAGGTGTAAACCCAATAATAGTCGACCCACATTAAGGCTTTCCCTACCGATACTTTGAACTCTTGTAAAAACTCCGGCGCCGTTAATTGCACAGCCATCGTCTCCCCAAGTGGAAACAACGCCATTTCTAATCCAAGTAAAAAAAGAGCTAACCCGAAAATCACATAAACGAACCCAAGCAAAACTTTCTTAAGGTTGCTAACAGGACGCCTTAACACCGCTAACTGAAAACCAAAAATAATGCTGGCGATGGGAACGACGTCTCGAACGGTCGATAACAAAGTGTCTAGGAAATGATCAATTGAAATCATGTTACGACCATTCCGTAAACCATCACAAACATCATCGGTAACAGCGAGGCAAAAGCGATTAAACCAAAGCCATCCACCATAGGGTTACGCCCTTTAATAGAAGACGCTAAACCGACGCCCAGAGCAGTGACCAAAGGTACTGTTATGGTGGACGTGGTTACACCTCCGGAATCGTAAGCGACGCCAATAATGGCTTCAGGTGCAAACCACGTCAGTATTACAACGCCTACATAGCCACCAATGATCATGTAATGAATCGGCCACCCTTTTAAGATACGCAAAACACCGATAACGATGGCTATCCCCACAGAGAGAGCTACTGTTACTCGAAGTCCTTCTCCGTAATCCTGCATGGACTGCTCTGAGTTAGCGATCATTCCGCCCTCAGCCGCAACTTCTGAGGCTTCTTCCGCTACCGCGGTTAATGCAGGTTCAGCTATCGTGGTGCCAAACCCCAAACAAAACGCAAAGACTAATAACCAAAACACGCTGCCTTTTTTTGCAAAGGCTTGAGCCATACTCTCTCCGATAGGAAAAAGACCAAGTTCTAGGCCAAAGATAAAAAAGGTTAATCCTAAAACGACAAGCAACAAGCCAAAAAGAATGGAGACCAGGTTGGGCAGCGGCTCTTGCAAAACGACTAATTGGAAAAAAGTGATAACAATGATGATGGGTAATAAGTCACGAGCACTATTGAGGAGCGCTCGAAAAAGCGCAACAAATGCTTCCATGCCTATCCTCCTTGATTGTGCAAACTGATTACGCTCGTTCCAATGAGCGATAACTTCTAGTCTGGCATAGATTTCACTCTTCTACCGTGAATGCACTAGCGCCATCTATAACATTTAGTTACATATTTTCTAATATGTGAAGTTAATAGTATCTCTGCCAGCTTGTCACTATCCCAGAAATAATGGTGTTGAGATGATCAAGCTAAGCACAAAACGACTATAATGTTCTAATACGTGTACATTCAAAGAGATAACATGAAGATATTACTCACAGGTGGCACTGGGTTTATTGGCTCGGAGTTGCTCAAGCTGCTATCAACTCACCAGGTTATGCTACTTACACGCTCTCCAGAGCGAGCAAAACAACGCCTACAGCATGCTGATCTGGGTAATATCGAATACCTTGACTCGCTCGAGTCGTTCGCCGATCTCAATCACGTTGATGCCGTCATTAATCTTGCAGGTGAGCCAATTGCGGATAAAAGGTGGACCAGCGAGCAAAAAGAAAAAATCTGCAAAAGTCGTTGGAAAATTACCGAGCAAATTGTTGAGCTGATCCACGCAAGTACCGAACCTCCCTCTGTTTTTATTAGTGGCTCGGCAGTTGGCTACTATGGTGATCAACAAGACCATCCGTTTGATGAGTGCTTACATGTTAATAGCGACGACTTTCCTCACGAGGTTTGTGCAAAGTGGGAGCAAATAGCCAAGCGCGCAGAGTCGGAACAAACACGGGTTTGTCTACTGAGAACTGGCGTGGTACTCGGCCTTAATGGTGGTGCGTTGGCAAAAATGCTATTACCTTACAAGCTTGGCGTAGGCGGCCCACTCGGGAACGGTAATCAGTACATGCCTTGGATTCACATCCTAGATATGGTCCGCGCCATCATGTACTTGCTTGAAACACCACATGCCCACGGTGCATTCAATATGTGCGCCCCCCATCCTGTGACTAATCGTATATTCAGCGGCACACTAGCTAAAACGCTAAAACGTCCGCATATCTTGTTCACGCCTAAATGGGCGATGGAACTCCTAATGGGAGAATCTTCCTGCTTATTGTTTGATAGCATGAGAGCCAAACCCAAAAAACTCACCGAACTGGGCTTTAAATTTAGCTACTCCAGAATAGAGCCAGCACTCAAGCACTTGCTTCATGACCGGAGCTGATGAATGATGGCTCTAATCAAGGTTTCTGAGTCTTAAATTAAATTATGAAAAAGTCGATTCTTATTACGGGTTGTTCAACCGGCATCGGTTACGTGTGCGCTCACGCCCTACAAAACAAGGGATTTAATGTCATTGCATCTTGTAGGAAAGAACAAGATGTCCAGCGCCTAATTAATGAAGGGCTAACCTGCATCAATCTAGACCTAAATAACCCAGAAAGCATTTCTTCGGGCGTGATGCAAGCGCTAGAATTAGCAGAAGGTAAGCTTTACGCAGTGTTCAATAATGGTGCCTATGGTCAGCCCGGAGCACTGGAAGACTTACCCACCGAGGCTCTTCAATATCAATTTCAGACCAACTTTTTTGGTTGGCACCAGTTGGTCAGAGAAGTGCTTCCTCATATGCGCCAGCAAGGCGAAGGACGCATCATACAAAACAGCTCTGTTCTTGGTTTTGCCGCAATGAAATACCGTGGTGCCTATAATGCATCAAAATTTGCCTTAGAAGGCTGGACAGATACGCTCAGGCTAGAGCTTGCGGATACGAATATCAAAGTGGCATTGATAGAACCAGGACCGATCGAAACTCAATTTAGAAACAATGCATTACGAGCCTTTGAGAAGTGGGTTGATATTGAATCTAGCCCCCATCGTCATGCTTATGAAGGACAAAGAGAGCGACTCAACAACGACAAGTCTAATAATCGATTTGTTTTGCCTGCAGAGTCTTGCATCGCACCAGTTCTTCATGCATTAACTAGCGTTTCACCGAAAATTCGTTATCGAATTACTACACCGACTAAATTATTCGCAGTCTTGAAAAGACTATTACCAACCCGTGTACTTGATAAAATTTTGCGACAGGCTGCATAAAAAAGTTTTGTCGAAATGTAATTTCACCGTAACAATGTGATGTCATTATGAACATGTAGGTTAAAAAAGCCTCAACTAAACGAATCAATTTCTACGCAATTCAGCGGGGATTCTTTCGCCCAAAGTGATTGAGTTGCTTAGATTTGGTATCGCCACCCATTACGTTTTGTAGCAATGTTTATACTACTGCGAGGCAACAATGACATTAAATCAGCTTAACTGGCTTAGTGTGGGTGTAGTGTTGACCATGTTCATCCTATTTTGATACCGCACTAACAAATAGCATTAGAATTGCGCTGCTTCGGCAGCGTTTTCTTTTTATCTAACACCTGAGCAGCAATAACCTCACTCTGTTACCTCACGTTTTCTCAAAATAGAATGATTCATTATTGATGGTGAATGTCGCTTGAATTTCACCTAAATCAACTCCATATCTAATATCAACGACAAGACACAAGGCAAGGATACTCTGATGCAATCCCCATTTATCGTTGAGATAACAGAACAGAACTTTCGCGAAACGCTTGAAGGTTCAATGAACACGCCCGTTTTGATCCACTTTTGGGCCAACGCTCAACCAGAAAGCGCACAGATACTCCCTGAGTTGCAATCTCTTGCTCAACAGTACAACGGTGCATTTACGCTTGCTCTACTAAATTGTGAAGTTCAGCCCGCTTTAGCGTCTCAATTTGGCGTGCAAGTATTGCCAACTATCGCGCTGTTTATAAATGGTCAAGCCGTCGATGGTCTGGGAGGCCCCCAGCCAATTGATGCCATTGCCACCATGCTACAAAAGCATTTGCCAAGCCCAGATGAACAACTATTAAAACAAGTCAGTGAACTTCTTCAGCAAAGTGAGCATGCTCAGGCTTTGAGCATCATCCACACTTTGCCGCCAGAGCTGCAAGAGCGTGGTGATGTGAAACTCGCGATGGCTGATTGTTTGCTAGAAACCAAACAATTTGATATTGCCCAAGAACTACTGAACGCTATCCCTCTCGAGTATCAAGATAACTACTACAAGAGCCTAATAGCCAAGCTCGAGCTGCATTTGCAGGCTGCAGATAGCCCTGAATTACAGCGACTAGAACAAGCATACGCAGCAGACATGGCAAACTTCGAACTCGCTTGTGAATTGGCGGTACAATACAACCAAGTTGGTCGGGATGAAGAAGCGTTGGAACTGCTGTGGAATATTCTTAAAAAAGACTTGGGCGCCCAAGACGGTGAAGTGAAGAAGACTTTTATGGATATTCTCAGTGCGCTAGGTCAAGGTAACGCATTAGCAAGCAAATATCGTCGCCAGCTTTACTCAATTTTGTACTAAGCGCCGCATTCTTCTAAGAATAAGACAACAAAGGCCGGGATTTCCGGCCTTTGTCATATAAAAAACCAATAACCTCTCAAAGGTCTCAGAACTTCAATTGTCTATTGTCTATAAATAGGTAAAAATGGATCGAACATTATGCACTTAAGGGAATAACTCATGCCAATTGATTCACTGATCACCATCGGTATTTTCGTCGTTCTTGCTGTCGTTATCTTATCTTCAGCCATTAAAACGGTTCCGCAAGGAAACAACTGGACAGTTGAACGCTTCGGACGCTACACCCACACATTAAAGCCGGGTTTAAACTTGATCATTCCATTCGTTGATAAAGTTGGTCAAAAAGTAAACATGATGGAGCGCGTTCTCGATATTCCTGCGCAAGAGGTCATTTCAAAAGATAACGCTAACGTGGTTATTGACGCTGTCGGATTTGTTCAAGTGATCGATGCTGCAAAAGCGGCTTATGAAGTCAACGACTTAGAACACGCTATTAGAAACTTGACCCTTACGAACATTCGTACCGTTTTAGGTTCAATGGAACTGGACGAAATGCTGAGCCAACGCGACATGATCAACTCTAAGCTGTTGGCGATTGTTGACCAAGCAACAAACCCTTGGGGCGTAAAAGTCACACGAATTGAGATTAAAGATGTCCAGCCACCAGCCGATCTGACCGCTGCAATGAATGCGCAAATGAAAGCCGAGCGTAATAAGCGTGCGGAAATTCTTGAAGCAGAAGGGGTTCGCCAAGCTGAGATATTAAAGGCCGAAGGTCATAAACAATCAGAGATATTAAAAGCTGAAGGCGAAAAGCAGTCTGCTATTCTCCATGCAGAAGCACGTGAGCGTGCCGCGCAAGCAGAAGCAAAAGCGACTTACATGGTTTCCGAAGCCATTGCAAAAGGTGACATGCAAGCCGTCAATTACTTCATTGCACAGGGTTATACCGAAGCGATCAAGAGCATTGGTCAAGCCGAAAATGGTAAAATCATTATGCTTCCATTAGAAGCAACCGGACTAATGGGCTCGGTTGCAGGGATAGCAGAAATGTTTAAACAGCAAGATAAAGAATAATTTATGGACTTTTTTAGTTTGTTGGAAGGTATCTCTTTCTGGCATTGGCTAGCGTTTGGCTTTGCTCTTTTAGCAGTTGAGCTACTTGGTACCGCAGGGTATTTTCTCTGGCTCGGGATGTCTGCACTTATCGTTGGAGCACTCATGACCGTTTTGCCAATGAGCTGGCAATTGCAATGGCTTTGCTTTGCAAGCTTCAGCTTAATCACCACCTGGCTTTGGTGGCGACGACAATGGTCTAAAGACAAGCAAGAAGACCAAGAAAGAGATCTGAACCAAAAGTACAAGCAGTTAATTGGGCGTACTCTTATCCTTGAAGAAGACTTTTCCGTCGGGCTCAATCGCATCAAGGTAGCCGATACCACATGGTCCGCACAATCGGATCAAGCACTTCCAGCCGGTACCCGCGTAAGAATCACCGATGTTGAAGGTATTATTTTAATCATTGAGCCTGATTCTAATTAATTTATGCCAAAGTAATGGGGCAAATCATGCTCCATTACTTTAATCTAAACAACTGCTTTCATTTCATTACCTTAATTAAAATCGAGAAAAAAATAAGTATTAGTAATATTATTAATACCCTACCTACCATTTCCTATTATTTAATTATTCAACACACGACAATCAATAAGATAGAAATATATCTAGGTAAATTATCGATCTAAATTTATTTTAAAAAATAAAACTTTATTGAATTATTTTTTGATCTTTTTATCCTCGGATACATACTTAACGCATAAGCATTTAAGTTGAGTGCTTTTTATTTGGTAAGTAAGAGGATGTACTATGAATAAGCTTCTCTTTTTAATGTTGTGCGGTATTTTTTCTTTTTCTTCCTTTGCCTACAACAACGGAAACGGCGGTACAACTAATTTGGGACCTATAGTCGAATGTAAGATGCCAAGTGGCGACGTTACGAATATTCCAAGTGAAATGTGTCGATTTAGAGGTGGGGAATGGGAATAGTAAAGAAGTAAGAGCTTAGTTTGATATAATAGCCCTATTCAACCTTGCCTTTCTGCGTAGTCACGGTTTATACAAGCACGTAGATATTTAAAGTTTATATTAAGGTGATTATTATGAGATTTTTATCTGGTCTATTAGTAATATCTTTTGCCATAATTCCGTTAACCACTCATGCTAATGGTGCATCCGGTGGTCGTACGTTAGGCCCAGAGATAAAGTGTGAGTTGCCAAACGGTAATGTACATATGTTGCCACCGTTATATTGCAAAATATACGACGGCCGAGAAGTGAAATAGAAAAGGAGCCTAGCGGCTCCTTTTATTATCTAATTAAGTATTAGTGGAAGCTGTAAGGGATAAGAACTTGTAGACGTAAGTCTGTTTCATCCGCATCGCCAGCACCTGCGTACTCATCACGTTCTAGGATTGTACCGTGTAAACGAATGGTAGAACCTTTAAGCGCGCCACTTTGTAGTGAGTAAGATACTGTTGCGTTAACTGCGTATTCGCTTTCGTAATCCCAGTCACCTGATGCTCCGCTTGCTGCAGAGTCAGCGCCAGTACCGTAACCAAAGCCTAGGTAGTAGTTCCAGCCGTTACCTTGGTTGTAAGATAGACGGTTGTACCATGCTAGCTCACCCGCTTTGTTCCAGTCAGACAGCGCGTCCCACCACTGAGACCAAGTACCATTGTTCATACCATATGTATGAATAGTACGAGGAACGAAGTCCGCACGGTTATCTGTGTCTGTGTAGCGCAACTCAGACATCCAAGCTAGCTTGCCGAAAGATTGATTCAAAGATAGACCAGTGTGGAAACCTAGACCATCGTATTTCACATCATCGTCAACACCGTAGAAATCAAATGCTAGAGTTGTACGGTCACTAACAGTGTACTTCAAGTAAGCCTTGTAAGAAGTGTTGTCAGTTTCGTTGTGGTAGCTAGTTACTTGACCTGCACCCCAGTCAACACCATTTGCATATTGAACGCCAGTAGCTTGACCCAAACCAAGTTGCATAAACAAGCTGTCAGTTAGGTTACCGTTTAGGCCTAGAGAGTGTAGGTAGCTCCATGAAGTGTCAGACCAAAGCGCTGGTGCGTAATCATCTTCGTGAAGCAGCCAAGGTGCTGTAAATTGGTCTGCGCCAAAGTAGCTTAGGTTGAAATCACCAAGTTTAGCGTTCAGTTCGAAACCACGGTAAGTACCAGGTACAAAGCTCCAAACGTTACCGATTGTACCGTTACCACCAGCCTGTAACATACCAAAACGAGCATTAAAGTTTTCGTTTGCTTTGAATTTCAGCGCTGCTTTGTAAACTTTAAGCTGCTGACCATCACCTGCACCCCAGTCTAGGTTGTTACAAGTTGAGATTTCGTTACATAGGTAGCCTTCGTTTGAATTGTAAAGACTATCGTTGTAAAGATCGCCAGAGTAGTAAGCCGCAACATCTGCGCCCACCCAACCATCGTGGTAGCCAGAAGTGAAGTCTAAAATTGCGTTGTAAGAAGAGTAGTTTAGACGACTCCAACGGTCACCATTTTCACCGCCGGGCTTACCTGTTGTACGAGTTCGTGAACGAGTATCAACTATGAATAATGCATTCAGACTTGAGTCTTGCATAAATTCGTTCACTTTCTCTACGTACTCGCCACCTGCTGCACTTTCAGTAGACGCTGTAGCTGGAGCGACAGCAACAACACCAAACATTGCTGCGGTTAACGCTGAAACCTTAAAAAATTTGTCCATGGAAAAACTCCTAAAAATGGATATAGCTGTATTTTTCTATCTCACCTTTAGTTGGCCGCCGAAGGAGAGAAGTAAATTCCTGATCAAACCTCATTATTTCTAATTTGGCTTTTTTTAGTTCCTGCATACACACCGTGTATCCACGTGATTAAGACTAACTTCGCAGCTAAAAACATCCAAATGGAACTTATTTTTTTTCTAAAAAAATATGAGCCACTCCAAAGTTCCATATAACTTATTGATCCAGATCTTATTTTTAACAACACCAACACAACTCAACAAAATATCATTTAAAATCAAACATTTAAATTTAGCCTGAAAGTATCAACTTGAAGTCACTCGCAGACTAAAAAAGCCAAAAAAACCAATAACCCAAGGTTCGATCTTGATCACTGAAAAGAACAAAGGCATCAATTACTCAATAAAAAAACACTTAATTATGAACAAGAAAAAGCCCCGCATGCTTACCATACGGGGCTTTTAGTTATTTTTTAGCTTTTTTGAGAAGACTTAATTCATCAATTCGAGTAAGTCTTGTTCTGTTTTAATTTCGATACCCAGTTCTTGTGCCTTTGCGAGCTTCGAACCTGCATTTTCACCAGCAAACAAAATATCGGTTTTCTTAGAAACACTACCCGTCACTTTAGCCCCCAGTGCTTGGAGGGCTTCTTTGGCTTCTGTACGCCCCAGTTGAGAAAGTGTTCCCGTTAATACTACTGTTTTACCTTCTAATGGTAATTCCCCCACCTGCTCAGTAGTATTAATCTCTGGCCAGTGGATCCCTTGTTCAAGCAAATCTTTAACCACCGCTTGGTTCTGTTCTTCACTAAAGAAAGTCGTAATATGTTGAGCAACCACAGCACCGATGTCTTGCACTTCAATCAACTGCTCTTCGGTAGCATTTTGGATCGCTCCCAACGTTTTAAAGTGCATTGCTAAGTTTGCTGCGGTTGCCTCGCCAACTTCACGGATCCCCAGTGAATACAAAAACCGAGGTAAAGTCGTTTCTTTGGATTTTTCTAACGCATTCACAATATTCTGCGCAGACTTTGGCCCCATGCGATCTAGTACGGTTAAAACCCCCGCAGATAACTTAAATAAGTCAGCAGGAGTTTTCACCATCTCACGGTCAACAAGCTGCTCGATCACTTTATCGCCTAAACCGTCAACGTCTAACGCTTTACGAGAAACAAAGTGTTTTAGCGCTTGTTTGCGTTGGGCTTGGCAAACTAAGCCCCCCATACAACGTGTTACCGCTTCTCCTTCGATCCGCTCAACATGCGAACCACAAACAGGACACTGAGTTGGGAAAACAATATCTCGAGCTGTTTCTGGTCGACGCTCTTTGATGACAGAAACGACTTGCGGAATAACATCGCCAGCACGGCGGATCACAACGTGATCACCAATCTTGACTTGCAGACGTTCTATCTCATCTGCGTTATGAAGCGTCGCATTACTTACCGTTACCCCACCAACAAATACAGGCTCTAGTTTAGCAACAGGTGTAATCGCACCAGTGCGACCGACTTGGAACTCCACTTCATTCAGTGTCGTCATTTCTTCCTGAGCTGGGAATTTGTAGGCAATCGCCCAACGTGGAGCGCGAGCAACAAACCCCAGACGCTCTTGCACGGCAATATCGTCAATTTTAATAACGACACCATCGATCTCATAAGGGAGGGCATCACGACGCTGCAATATATCTTGGTAGTAAGCTTTTACATCCGCCAAGCTTTCAACTCGCTTAGTTTCCGGACACATTGGCAGCCCCCAAGATTTGATTTGCAAAAAGCGTTCGTAATGACTTGCTGCCAATTCTGCGCCTTGCACCACGCCTACACTGTATGCATAGAAGCTAAGCGGACGAGAAGCCGTAATACGTGAATCCAATTGTCGTAAGCTACCTGCCGCAGCGTTACGTGGATTAACAAAGATTTTCTCGCCTTTCTTCCTTGCTAATTCATTGAGCTTTTCAAACCCAGCTTTCGGCATAAAGACTTCACCACGAACTTCAAGACGATTTGGCCAGTCATTACCCCTGAGTTTTAAAGGAATGGCTTTAATCGTACGCACATTCTCTGTGATGTTTTCACCCGTAGTACCATCGCCTCGAGTGGCCGCCTGAACTAAAACGCCATTCTCATATAACAAACTTACGGCGAGTCCATCCAATTTAGGCTCACAACAGTATTCTTTCACACTCAGGCTTCCCACGCGCTCTTGCGCGCGCTTGTGGAAACTATCAAGTTCACTATCATCAAACGCGTTATCAAGCGAAAGCATCGGTACTTCATGTGTCACTTGGCTAAACGCAGAGAGAGGTTGTCCACCGACACGTTGGCTTGGCGAGTCTACGGTTATTAAGTCAGGGTTCTCAGCTTCAATATCCAGTAACTCTCGCATTAAACGGTCGTACTCGGCATCAGGGATCTCTGGGTTATCTTCCACGTAGTAACGCACAGCGTGGTAATGCAACGACTCTTTTAGTTCTTCTAGTCGCTGAAGTACTGATTCAGACATAGTAAAGCCCCGTGTATTTTCAATCGGTGAGGTTGGGAAATTCAAGAAAAAGGGCTCCATCCGGAGCCCTATTATTATTTGCTGTTAAGATTATGCGTTAGCGGCATTAAACTCAACTATTTGACGTCGATAAGATGCTAAACGATCTGGCGTCATTAAGTTGCGCTGGTCATCAAGTACGTTACCACCTAAATCATCAGCAATTTGCTGCGCAGTTCGGAGCATTAAGTTGAAGTTCTGTTCAGCCTCGCCATAACAAGGCAATGTCATGAAGAATGAAATACCCTTCGTTGTAAACTCAGCAGGATCAGCATGCTCAAACGTACCAGGGTGCATCATATTAGCGACGCTAAACAGCACTTTGCCGTTACCGGACAAGTCGACATGACGGTGGAAAATATCCATCTCGCCATAAATTAGACCGTTTTGTTGCATACTTTCAAATAAAGCAGTACCAACAAATGGCTCTTCACCAGCACAGTGCACATTCAATACAATCACTTGCATTTCAGGTTCTGGCTTTGGCTCTTCCTTAGGCTCTGCAACGACAGGCTCACTAACCGTTTCGACTTGCTGTTCTTTCTCCGTAATATCAAACGCGGCGGGAATAGCGTCTTCTTCCACAGCGGGCTGGAATGGCTCTTCAGCTACTGTTGCTTGAACAACAGGCTCAACGTCCTCTTCTTTATCTTTTTCTGCAACAAATGAAGGGATGTCATCCGGCTCCTGCTGCGTCTGTTTGACTTCAGATGGACCACCGAATAACGGGTCAGATTCAAACTTGTTGTCGAAAGAGCTCGCCATCCCAAAATCTGGTTCTTTGCGATCTTTGCGAATGATCTCAAAGTCATCTTCAGGAGCGGGAGCGAAGTCTCGTTCTTTCTCAACAAGATCATTTTTGTCTTCTTGGTTAACATCCAGCTTACCAAGTGGCTTGTTACCAAACTTTGCTTTGCCTTCTTTTTTACTGCTCCATAAACCATGAAACAGTAATGCCGCGATGGCTAATGCGCCAACAACAATGAGTACGAATCGCAATTCCTGCATTATTTACTCTCAATATACTTGTTTTTACTACTCGCAGTTCCTTGAGCAGCAACCCAAGTGCAATAAATCTGAATGATACGTTTACTTTACCAAAACTATATGTAGATTTAGAACAACTTAATGCAAGAAGTTCCGTTTTTTGTTGTGATTCTTGCCACGATTCCACTTAACAAGACGTCATTTGTCAGGGCATTGAAAGAAAAGTCCTCACAGGTACAATGAGTTTTCATTTACACGAAGCCAAAATAGACATGAAGCAAAACAATCAGCAGAGAACCGGGTTCGGTTATTTTCTATACGGGATACAATTGGCACTTGCCCCTAAAATCAGGCGCTTTGTCATCTTACCTCTACTTGCAAATATCTTGCTTGTAGGTGGTGCCATCTTCTATCTATTTTCAAACCTTAATATATGGATAGAAGGCTGGATTGGGCAGCTGCCTGAGTTTTTATCCTGGTTAACTTACATTCTTTGGCCTTTACTCGCTCTGACGATACTCGCTACCTTCTCCTATTTTTTCAGCACGCTCGCGAACTTTATCGCCGCGCCATTCAATGGCCTCTTGGCTGAAAAAGTGGAAGAGTACTTAACGGGACAAAAAGTAAATGATGATGGTTTCACTGCCGTCCTGAAAGATGTTCCTCGCGTTTTAGCTCGTGAGTGGAGAAAGCTCCTTTACATTTTACCTAAAGCAATAGGCCTATTCCTGTTATTGCTCATCCCTGCCCTTGGACAAACAGTAGGCCCATTTTTATGGTTTATCTTTACCGCCTGGATGCTCGCGATTCAATATTGTGACTACCCGTTTGATAACCACAAAATCCCATTTAACGACATGCGTTACAAATTGAAACAAAAGCAAGGTAAGGCCTATGGCTTTGGGGTATTGGTGTCTGTATTTACGACGATCCCAATTTTGAACCTCATTGTCATGCCTGTAGCAATATGTGGTGCAACCGCTATGTGGGTCGCGGAGTTTAAGCACCAACGATAGTCGATTAGAGATTAAGGAAAGGGATCAGCGCCAGCTTTTCCCTTTTCTTTTATCAAGTTCTGGGCCAACCTAATAAGATATAACTTTTTAATCCTTTTCCCTTTTTTTCATACCGCATATTCTTCTATCCATATTCACACAACGTGTAATGAAGGAACATCACTATGAGCAAAATCTACGAAGATAACTCTCTTACTATTGGTAATACACCTCTCGTTCGTCTAAACAAAGTAAGTAAAGGCAAAGTTCTCGCGAAAATTGAAGCGCGTAACCCTAGCTTCAGTGTTAAGTGCCGTATCGGTGCAAACATGATTTGGGAAGCAGAGAAAGCGGGCCTTCTTAAGCCAGGTGTAGAGCTTGTAGAACCTACCAGTGGCAACACAGGTGTTGCTCTAGCATTCGTAGCGGCTGCTCGCGGTTACAAGCTAACATTGACCATGCCTGAATCAATGAGCCTAGAACGCCGTAAGCTACTAAAAGCACTAGGCGCGAACCTTGAGCTGACTGAAGCGGCGAAAGGCATGAAAGGGGCGATTGCTAAAGCAGAAGAAATCGTAGCAAGCAACCCTGAGAAGTACCTACTTCTTCAACAATTTGACAACCCAGCGAACCCAGAAATCCACGAAAAGACTACGGGCCCTGAGATTTGGGAAGCGACAGACGGTGAAATCGACGTATTCGTTGCTGGTGTTGGTACGGGCGGTACTATCACAGGTACAAGCCGTTACATCAAAGGTGAAAAAGGCAAAGCCATCACTTCTGTTGCAGTTGAGCCAGCAGAGTCTCCGGTTATTGCACAAGCACTTGCTGGCGAAGAAATCCAACCTGCCCCACACAAAATTCAAGGTATCGGTGCTGGTTTCATCCCTGGTAACCTCGATTTAGACATTATTGACCGTGTTGAGCAAGTTACCTCAGAAGAAGCGATTGAGATGGCTCGTCGCCTAATGGAAGAGGAAGGTATCCTAGCTGGTATCTCATCTGGCGCAGCGGTTGTTGCAGCGAACCGACTTGCGGAACTACCTGAATTTGAAGGAAAAACAATTGTAACTGTCTTGCCAAGTTCCGGTGAGCGTTACCTAAGTACAGCACTCTTTGCAGGTATCTTTACCGAAAAAGAGAACCAACAATAATATGTGTTCAAATCAATTTTTAGTTTAAAAAAGCCCCGTTTAGGGGCTTTTTTGTTGATCCCTGCCCTACCTTTGGTAATATCAGGGTGTTTTATTTCTAGCTTCAAAATAAAGAAGCAGAACACAAAAAGGTTTCAAAGTGATTACGCACGCAAACAGTTGCGTAGTTACCAAACTTTTGACTAGTATCAGAACTGACGCGCTTTGAACTCTTCCCGTGCTAGCGCACAAGATGTAAAGCAGTTAAGCTAAAATCTGGTCACAAACTAACAAAAAAATACATTTATTGGGGTATATCACATGTACGAGAAGCAAGTAGAAATCACAGCAGAAAACGGCCTTCACACTCGTCCAGCTGCACAGTTTGTTAAAGAAGCAAAAGCATTCGACGCAGACATCACTGTGACTTCTAACGGTAAAAGCGCTAGCGCTAAGAGCCTGTTCAAACTACAAACACTAGGCCTAGTAAAAGGTACTCAAGTTACTATTTCTGCTGAAGGCCCACAAGCTCAGCAAGCAGTTGACCACCTAGTTGCTCTAATGGACCAACTACACTAATCCGGTCTCCTACTCCAGAAGCCATTTTGTGAAAGCAAAATGGCTTCGTTGGAAATAGGCTCAAAACTAAGCTAAAACTATTCGTTAGCGCACCCATTATTCTCCCGTTTTATAAAGTTGACCAAACTTAAGGTAAGGCTATGATTTCAGGCATCCTAGCATCTCCTGGTATTGCAATCGGTAAAGCACTACTACTTCAAGAAGATGAAATTGTCCTAAACACAAACACTATTTCTGACGATCAAGTAGAAGCTGAAGTTCAGCGTTTCTTTGACGCTCGTAACAAATCTGCAGCTCAGCTAGAAACTATCAAGCAAAAAGCGCTTGAAACGTTTGGCGAAGAAAAAGAAGCGATCTTTGAAGGTCACATCATGCTTCTTGAAGACGAAGAGCTAGAAGAGGAAATCCTAGCACTTATCAAAAACGACAAGATGACTGCTGATCACGCTATCCACTCAGTGATCGAAGAGCAAGCATGTGCTCTTGAGTCTCTAGACGACGAATACTTAAAAGAGCGTGCAACTGACATCCGCGATATCGGTTCTCGTTTTGTTAAGAACGCACTAGGCATCAACATTGTTTCGCTTAGCGATATCAACGAAGAAGTAATTCTTGTTGCTTACGACCTAACGCCATCTGAAACTGCACAAATTAACCTAGACTACGTGCTTGGTTTTGCTTGTGACATCGGCGGTCGTACATCTCACACTTCAATCATGGCTCGCTCACTTGAGCTTCCAGCTATCGTTGGTACTAACGACATCACGAAGAAAGTTAAGAATGGCGACATGCTGATTCTTGACGCAATGAACAACAAGATTGTTGTTAACCCATCAGAAGCTGAGCTAGAAGAAGCGAAAGCGGTTAAAGCAGCATTCCTAGCTGAAAAAGAAGAGCTAGCGAAACTGAAAGACCTACACGCAGAAACGACTGACGGTCACCGTGTAGAAGTTTGCGGTAACATCGGTACAGTGAAAGACTGTGACGGTATCCTTCGTAACGGCGGTGAAGGTGTTGGTCTGTACCGTACTGAATTCCTATTTATGGATCGTACTGCGCTGCCAACTGAAGAAGAACAGTACCAAGCGTACAAAGAAGTTGCGGAAGCAATGGACGGTCAAGCGGTGATCATCCGTACTATGGATATCGGCGGCGATAAAGATCTCCCATACATGGATCTTCCAAAAGAGATGAACCCATTCCTAGGCTGGCGCGCTGTACGTATCAGTCTAGATCGTCGTGAAATCCTTCGTGATCAGCTACGTGGCATTCTACGTGCTTCTGCACACGGCAAACTGCGTATCATGTTCCCAATGATCATCTCTGTCGAAGAAATCCGTGAGCTTAAGAAAGCGATCGAAGAGTACAAAGAAGAGCTACGCGCTGAAGGCCACGCGTTCGACGAAAACATCGAAATCGGTGTTATGGTTGAAACTCCTGCTGCTGCTGCGATCGCACACCACTTAGCGAAGGAAGTGTCTTTCTTCTCTATCGGTACAAACGACCTAACTCAGTACACGCTAGCGGTTGACCGTGGTAACGAGATGATTTCTCACCTATACAACCCACTATCACCAGCTGTACTTACAGTGATCAAGCAAGTTATCGACGCTTCTCACGCAGAAGGTAAATGGACTGGTATGTGTGGTGAACTTGCAGGTGACGAGCGTGCAACACTTCTACTTCTAGGTATGGGTCTGGACGAGTTCTCAATGAGCGGCATTTCAATCCCTAAAGTGAAGAAAGTAGTTCGTAACTCTAACTTCGCAGAAGTGAAAGCAATGGCTGAAGAAGCCCTTTCTCTACCGACAGCAGAAGAAATCGAAGCCGTGGTAGAAAAGTTTATTGCTGAGAAAGCTCAGTAATCGGTAGTACCAAGTAATTCAATACTTAATGGCCATTAGACGGCGAAAAAAGTCGTCTAATGAGCTATATTGGTATACTATAATTCGACAGAATAAAACCAAACCTTAGGAGCATGACACAATGGGTCTGTTTGACAAACTTAAGAAGCTTGTATCTGATGACAGCGCTGACGCTGGTGCTATCGAAATCATCGCGCCACTTTCTGGTGAGATTGTAAACATCGAAGACGTGCCAGATGTTGTTTTCGCTGAGAAAATCGTTGGTGACGGTATTGCTATCAAGCCAGCAGGCAACAAAATGGTAGCTCCTGTAAACGGTACTATCGGTAAGATCTTCGAAACTAATCACGCGTTCTCTATCGAGTCTGACGACGGTGTTGAGCTTTTCGTTCACTTCGGTATCGACACAGTTGAACTAAAAGGCGAAGGCTTCACGCGTATCGCTGAAGAAGGTCAAACTGTTAAAGCTGGCGACACTGTAATTGAATTCGATCTAGCTCTTCTAGAAGAGAAAGCGAAGTCAACGCTAACTCCAGTTGTTATCTCTAACATGGACGAAATCAAAGAGCTAAACAAGCTTTCTGGTTCTGTAACTGTTGGTGAAACTCCAGTTCTACGTGTAACTAAGTAATTTTTACTTAATCGAACACGAAAAAACGCTGCCATTGGCAGCGTTTTTTATTACCTGAAATTTTGTTTCTAATCGACTTACATCAATGAAATCCGCTCAGCTAAGTAATCCAAGTGCCGAACTCGGCCTTTGCTTTGCCTGAGCCAATAACGCTGTTGTCGCATCTTGGAGCACTTGAGAACGCACCATTTCCGTAGATTCTCTTGCGAAGTCTGTATCTCTTATTCGACTCTTGGATTCTGTAACACTCCGATTCACAGTATTTAAGTTATCCATCGAGCCGTTTACACGGTTCTGAAAGCTGCCAATTTCACTTCGGTGCGAATCAACGTACTTAATTGCTGCATCAATCACCCCAACTGAAAGCTGAGCCTTACCTGCCGTCGACATATCAATGTCATCCATTGTGACTAATTGACCAGCGCTCACATCAAGCTCATCCGCTAAACTCCCATCGAGAACCACACCCTCTGGCGCCTTCATCGTAGAAGCGAAGAATTGCAGTTCGTTGTTTTCCGTTACTGAAGCATTCACTATCGATTGTTGAGCATTGATGTAAGTGGCGACCTGTTCTATACGGTCACCCAATTTGAGTCCAATGGATTCCGTTTGGGTTTGCCCTTTACTGTCTTGGTATTCGACTTTTAGGGTTTGGTTATCTTTAGTGACTCGCCAATCTTTATCGATCGCATCACCAACATAATGCTGCCCTCCCATCTCTGGGATATGGCTACGCATGTTACGTAACGTCAAAGAGATTGAATTAGCGTTCGCGCCAATATGGAAACTTTGTGAACCGTAAGATCCATCAAACAGGTTTTTATCCGCAAATGTTGTCGTGATCGCGACACGATCAAGCTCATCTTGCAGCGCTACGACCTCATATTGAATACTTTGCCGATCACTTGAGTCATAACTGCCGTTTGCTGCTTGAAGCCCCAGAGAGCGTAAGCGTTGCAATATGTCACTGCTTTCGTGCAATGCTCCCTCCGCTGTTTGAGCAACAGAAAAAGCGTCGTGTGCATTTCTTAAGGCGACATCAAGCCCTCTCGTTTGTACATGGAGAGTATTCGATATCTGTAAACCTGCCGCATCATCGCTCGCCGAGTTGATTCGAAACCCCGAAGTTAGGTTGCGTTGTGACTCAACATTTTGCGCAGCTGCTTGACTCAGGTGTCTCTGCGCCACCATCGCAGAAACATTGGAATTTAAAGAGATCATCTAATCGATATGAATGCCTTATCGAACATAATGTCAGGACACATCTGAATCGTTATAGCCAATAAGCAAAAAGCCAGGGATGAGCCTGGCTTTGGTTTCTTGCTTTGTTAAATAGATTAACCTAGCAGACTTAGCGCTGAGTTAGGCGCTTGTTTCGCTTGCGCAAGGATTGAGCTTGACGCTTGCGATAGAATTTGTGATTTGGTCATTGCCGTTGTTTCTTTCGCGAAGTCAGTATCTTTGATACGGCTCTTCGACGCATTCACGTTCTCGTTAATGTTGTCCAAGTTGCTGATTGCGTGGTTGAAACGGTTCTGGAATGCACCCAGCTCTGCGCGGTGGCTGTCTACGTATTTCAGTGCCGCATCGATGATAGCAACAGATTCTTGTGCGCCACCAACTGAGGTTACGTCGATAGTATCTACCGTTACCTTTTTGCCTTCGCCCAAACCTAGTTCACCAGATAGACCACCTGAAAACTCGACCTCGCCCTCAACTTTGTTGTTGCCAGCGAAGATTTGCAGTTTACCGTCTTGGTCTACTGACGCTTTCACTAGGTCAGTTTGACCGTTAATGTAAGTCGCAAGCTCTTCGATATCGTCACCCGCTTTTGCGCTGATGTTGATTTCTTGCTCTTGGCCGTAGCTGTCCGTTAGGTTGATTTTTAGGTCGTTCTTACCTTCAGCAACGTTCCAGTCTTTACCTTTACCACTTTCAGCTTGGTAGCTCACACCGCCCATCATTTTGTTGTCTGAACGCATGTCTTTTAGCTCAAGCATCACTGCTTCACCGTTATCTGCACCGATTTGGAACGATTTCGCACCGTGGGTACCGTTTAGCAGCTTGTTACCACCGAAAGAAGTGGTTTCTGCGATACGGTTTAGTTCGTCGTTTAGCGCGGTCACTTCTTCTTGAATCGCCACACGTTCTGCTTTCGAGTTTGAACCGTTTGCTGATTGTAGAGACAAATCACGCATACGTTGAAGAATGTTAGTGGTCTCATTCATTGCACCTTCAGCAGTTTGTGCAATCGAGATACCGTCGTTCGCGTTGCGAACCGCTACATCCAAACCACGGCTTTGTACGTTCAAACGGTTCGAGATTTGTAGACCCGCAGCGTCATCTTTTGCGCTGTTGATTTTGAAACCTGAAGACAAACGCTCCATAGAAGTTTGTTGAGCTGAGTTTGCGTTGTTTAGGTAACGCTGAGCGGTCATCGCTGATACGTTAGTGTTTACATTCACTGCCATGGTGATTTCTCCAATTGATTTTCCGGTGTAGCGGTTTCCGACGTCTCGGAAAACCAAGTAGTTCTCTCAAAGTTACCTCTATTAACGACACCAAATTCAGAAGCTTTAGAAAAAAGTTTAAAAAAATAACATTGCGAGATTTAGCTAATAAAATTGAAGAAAAGTAAGAAAAAGTGCTCAAGTTTCCACAAATCGAGCCGAGAGGGCCAGATTGTATAGAAAACCAGCAAAAGGAAACAATTGAAGATAAGTTCGCAGACGATAGACGTAAGAATTAGAAAAGAAAAAGCCCCTTTTCCTTTGAGAGAACTGGGGCTAGGTTGGTCGCCAGAGCCTATGTGGAGATCAAGAGAAATGAACACATTTCCGGCATACCGAGTGCAACTTTACATTGAAAATGATTGGCAGGTGAGAGATGAGAGAGCCGCTCATTCTATTGTAAAGTTGCTTGCCAAAAGCCTGCATTCCCATCCACGTCTGAATGTATTGAGTACAGGCTAAGTAAACTACTGCAATAGTGACATTGCAGAGTTTGGCAACTGTTTCGCTTGAGCAAGAATCGATGTACCTGCTTGTTGCAAAATTTGTGCTTTGGTCATTTGCGTGGTTTCTTTCGCAAAATCTGTATCTTTAATTCGGCTGTTCGATGCGTCAACGTTTTCTTGGATATTCGCCAAGTTGTTGATGCTGTGACTCAAACGGTTTTGCTTCGCACCTAAGTCTGCACGTTGCGAGTCTACGTATTTCAGTGCCGAATCCAGCACAGAAATCGCGTTTTGAGAACCTTGTACCGTGGTCATATCAATATCTTGTACTGACGTTCTGATAGGTTCGTCACTCAGGCCAAGCTCAGATGCTAATCCACCAGAAATAGAAATCTCACCCTGAACGTTTGGATGCGCGACAAAAACTTGCAACTTGCCATCTTCACTTACAGACGCATTAATCATATCAGACTGACCATTAATGTAAGTGGCAAGCTCTTCGATGTCGTCGCCCGCTTTGGCATTAATGTTGATTTCTAGATCATCAACATTGCCGTCTTCGTCTTCACCCATACCTGGTAGCGTAATCTTCAAGTCAGATTTAGCTGGGTCAACGCTCCAGTTTTTATCTTTACCGTTCTCAGATAAGAAGGTCACACCGCCCATGCGCGTATCGTCCGCACGAATGCTGGTAAGTCCCATGATCATGGCTTCACCTGAGCTCGCACCAATCTGGAATGCTGCTTCACCGAATGAGCCGTTCAATAGACGACGACCACCAAATGAAGTGGTTTCTGCAATACGGTTTAGCTCGTCAATCAATGCCATTGACTCTTCGTTGATCGCCTGACGCTCAGCCGGAGAGTTAGTACCGTTCGATGATTGAATCGCAAGGTCACGCATTCGTTGCATGACAGAGGTTGCCTCATTCATCGCACCTTCAGCGGTTTGTGCAATCGAGATACCATCGTTCGCGTTACGCATTGCGACATCTAGGCCACGAGACTGTGCAGTTAAGCGGTTAGAGATCTGTAGACCTGCCGCATCATCTTTTGCACTGTTAATCTTATGTCCTGAAGATAAGCGCTCCATCGACGTGTTTAATTCATCAGTCGCTTTGTTTAGGTAACGCTGCGCGGTCATCGCGGAGACGTTAGTACTAACTGTTACAGCCATTTTGCTCTCCTGTTGAGTTCGCAAGCTTTTGCGAAGCGGCCAGCTTTACTCTCATTTGGATAAGCACTGACCGTAAAAGTTACTTGCTAAATCTGCCTTAAACGCAGGGTTTAGAATCTCTAAATCTGTTCTGATATTTTCAATACAATTTGTGTGCCAATTTGCGTAAATTATTTAACTAATTTTAAAAGAATCAGATAAACAATAAGTTAGCTTTATCATTAAGCTATTTCAGGTTTGTCAGACTCATCTTAGCCCAAGGGTATTGAACGCTGCCCTGTTGCCGCCCGACTTGCCTCCCGCATCATTGCCGCTTTGGGTAAAATCGTGCCGCATGACATCTCAGACTCTCAGGTTACGCCGACTTATCGCGCTTAAGGCTTTGCACATAAGGCATCAAAATCAGACAATGTGTATGAGTGTCATACTAGATGTAGTTAAACAACGTTAGATCTTTGGTCTTACCGAATGCTTGTTGCGATGCCTGTAACGCTCGCGAGTTTTCACTGAACTCGATCACGGCTTTAGAGTAATCCAAGTCCTCAAAGTTGCTCTTCGCTTTTGCCAGAGACAAATTAAAGTCTTCATGATTTTGCTCTTGGATATCCAGCGTACTCAATCGAGCACCGGCATCTGTACGCGCTTTATTCAAGTGGATAAAAGCAGCGTGGAATTCTTCTGTCATTTGGTGCAATTTAGCAGTCGCCGACGTATCCGAAACCGATTTGTCTGACCATGCCATTGCATCCTTGAAGGTATCGAAAATGCTGAACTCTGCCCGCTTTTCGATCTCAATGCTGTCACCAGGCGTAATTTGGCCTTTTACGTGCACTTTCAGGCCTTTGTATTCAATCCCTTTCTCTGGAGAAAACTCATCGGCATCCACTACTTTGCCGTTACGCTCTAATTGGTAACCAAATTTGCCGTTATTCATATCGACAAATGTCACGCGATACGCCGCATCATCCTTAGCGTCAACGTTAGTAGCTTTGTTTAGCAACAGCTCAGAGCCGTTTTGTAGATCGTAATTCGGCTGATAATCGCCAAATGGGTTTGGTATCTCCATAAACAGCTTGCTGCCAGGATCGTTCATTGGCATCTCAAGCATGCTGGAGACTTTCATTTTGCGCTGATAATCGTCCCCAGCGTATTGAACACTACCGTCTTTATCGCGATAGAATGGTTGGCTTTTTGGCTTAGTACCCGCAAACACGTAGTTACCAGATTCATCTTGCGAGTTCACTAAGTTAAGGAAATTGTTCGCAATCTCTTCTAACTCACGCTTCTTTGCTTGTCGGTCTTCAGCAGAAAAGGCACCGTTAATCATCTCCATCGTTAAGCGCTTCGACTCGTCGGCAAAATTCTCCGCATTGGCGATATTAACTTCGTGGTTTTCTAGACGATTACGCACCAACACTATAGAGCTAAGATATTGTTGTAGCTGCTCTTGTTGCTGACTAATGTTTTGGATGTAATGCGCAGCGAGGGGGTCGTCACTAGGTTTCAGTAACTTTTTCCCTGAAGCAAGTTGCTCTTGGTTGTGGTGAACCTTATTCTCTTGACGACGCAGATCATTTTGTACGGACTGATAGTTATGGAAACTAGAAATTCGGGTTAGCACTTATCTCTTCTCCTTACCTCAGTTGTAAAATGGTATTGAAGGTATCATTCGCCGCTTGCATCACACGTGATGAAGCCATGTACGCTTGTTGAAACTTCATCATGTTGGCCGCTTCTTCATCGAGGTTAACACCAGAAATAGAAGCAACGCGCTCTTGCGCCGCTTCATGCTCTAAACGAGCGACGGAGGCTAAACGGTTTGCTGTAGAAGACTTCAGTCCAACTTCGGTATTGAGGTTATGATAAACATCGATCAAGGTACTGGATTTTCCATCCATCATCTTGTCTGTTTGGATCTTCTGCATTTTTCTCAAGTTGCCGTTACCACCTTCAGAAGGCACCAAGTTTGCGGTGAATTTATCATTCATCAGTGCGCCTTCGCTCAACTCAAACACGGTTGCATCGCCGTTTTTATGCAGCGGATGACTTTTCGGCACTGATATTTCAATCTTCGGGTTATCTTTATCTAACGGGTATGAGTATTTGTCCGATAGTAAATTACCCTTGTTATCCGTGATCTTTAACCACGGCTTATCATGCTTCTCGTCGGCTGGTTGTACGGTAACCTCAAACTCTTTAACATCCCCCGCCTCACGAATTTTAAACTTGGCGTTACCTTGGGCAAAAGTGGTTGAGGCTTCATAACTTTGTGCGGCAATAGCTTTTGCGTCATTGGTTTCCATCTTTATGATGGCTGCACCACTTCTCGTTGGGCGTAGCAATACGCGCTCACCGGCGGCAAGGCCTTCACCAATTTGCACTTTCATACCATCCAGAACAAACGACGAATCCGAACGGTCGATGTTCAACGACATTTGCTCACCTTTCGGTGTTGTCACGCTGTATTGGTCGCCATCATAACGCAGCGAATATTCACCACCTTTGATCGCGGAAATATCCTCGATGTAAACCGCAACATCAGCTTGTGAGTCAGGTGCAGCAAAAACTCGAGATTTTGCCACCAGCTCAGAGTTCACGTCGGTAAATACGTCTTTACCTATCTTGCCGTTGAGATCCAGACCTTGAGATTGCAGCTGATTAATTTTGTAGGAGAAACCCGTCGCTAAACGGCCCATTTCATCTTGCAGTTGTGGGATGTGTTTGTCGCGCATTTCAAGTAAAGCGCCGATTTTGCCATCCATATCATCAGACTTGATCGCTTTAATGCCATTCCCTTCCACCATTGCTAATCGTCTTTGATGAACATCCGGATAGCCATCGATCATTTTGAGCTGGCTTGCTTCCGTGCCAGAAACAAGAGTGTGTCCATTGCCGATATGAACATTAAACCCTTCCGCATTTTTGCGTGGGGTTACGGTAACTTTGGTGTATTCTGACAGCTCAGTAACCAGCTTTTCATGCTGATCCATCAGGTCATTATGTGGACCGGGAGTACGCATCATCAGTCGATGAATATCGCGAATTTCCAACGCAAGTTGATTAACGCGCTCAATGCCCATATCCAATTTTTTATTGGTGACATCAGATTGCAGTCGCACGGTTTCGTGGAAATCATTTAATGTATCAGAGAAGATTTTTGCCTTTTCCAATACCACTTTTCGTGCCCCTAAATCGTTCGGGGTATCTGCCATGGTTTTTACCGCATCGAACCACTCATTCAGGTTCTCGGGAATTTTCTTCGATGCCACAGAGCTCAACATGCTAGAAAGCATATCAAGATTATCTTGGGTATCCGTTTTGTTGGCATTGTTGGTCGACGACAGGTTCAGTTCATTCACGGCAAACTGATCCCACGAGCGGCGAACATTTTCCACATGCACACCCATGCCGTAGGTAGAACCACCGAACATGCGCGGATCATTCGTGCCTTGGATAACAGACTGACGGCTATAACCCTCTGTATTAACATTAGAAATGTTATGACCAGTGGTGTTTAATTGTCTCTGAGCAGTAAGCACACTTTGAGTACCTACATTCAGAAGATCTGACGCCATACATGCCCCCAAAAACGAAATATAAATCGGCAAAACCGATCACCTAGACACATTAAAAGCAAAAGATGTGCCAAGTGATAGAAAGGCGTAGATATTCAGATAAAGTGAAGGCTTGCACTATGGCAAGCCTTCGAGAACGTCATAAATTGGCGCAGAGACATTACATACTTTCGATTTTATCCTTCACCTGCAGGACTTTATCTGCGTAGTTCGGATCGGTCGCGTAACCCGCACTGTGGATACCGCGAATAAACGACTCTGAGTTCCCGCGTTGCTGCAATGCTGTCTCGTAACGTGGGTTGTCATTCAAAAATCGTACAAAGTCATTAAAGCTGTCTTCGTAACTTGAGTAGGAGCGAAACGCTGCCGTCTCTTTCACTGGCGTGTTATCGTGGAACTCTAGAGTTTGAGTCGTCACTTTGTCACCCTGCCAGCTTCGATCTGCTTTGATGTTAAATAAGTTGTTGCTGCTGCCACGCGCGTTCTTCACGACCTTTTGTCCCCACCCCGTTTCCAAAGCGGCTTGCGCAAGTAGCAAAGATGGCTCGACACCTAGGGCTTTCGCAGCTTTCTCCGCGTATGGCTTCATCGAGTTAACAAAGGATTCTGGTGAATCGAATCGAGTGGGTTCATTGCTTGGTCGAGATAATTGACCAGATTCAATCAAGCGCTGTTCAATCTCGCGCGCTTTTTTCGGGTCAACACGACGATATTCCGCAGCATTGTTTGCCGCATCACGCATAGCCGTTTCTTTTTTGTCGTTCCCTTGCCCAGCCGTTAATTGCTTAACAATCATATCGGCCAGTCCCATTGAACCAGACGAACTCAATTCACTCGCCATCTGTTCATCCAACATTTGTCGGTAGAACTTCTCGTTTTGGCTGTTCATCATGTTGGACTCAAAGCCCTCATTGGCTTCACGCATGGATTTCAACATCATGGAGGTGAAGATCGATTCGAACTGACGAGCAGCCGCATGCAATGCTTCTTGCTCGCCATCTTTTCCCTCTTTCACTGCTTTTTGACGCAGAGTATCCAGAGAACTGATGTCATGGATAAAACCAATGTCGTTAGGATTGTTCATTATACCTACCTCCTAACCATTAAATGATGATCAACTGGCCTTCAATGGCACCAGCTTGCTTCAATGCTTGTAAAATTGCCATCAAGTCCGAAGGCGCAGCCCCGACTTGGTTCACGGCACGGACCAAATCATCCAACGTTAAGCCTGGTTCGAACTTAAACATTTTGCCTTGCTCTTCGCTGACTTCGATATCCGAGTCTGGTACGACAACGGTTTGCCCACCAGAAAAGCCGTTAGGTTGGCTAACATTCAGGTTTTCTTTGATCGCAACCGTCATGCCGCCATGCGTTACTGCTGCAGGTTTAAGACGCACATGCTTACCAACTACGATGGTGCCCGTTCGTGAGTTAACGATGATTTTGGCTGCACCATCTGCTGGGTCGAACTCTAGGTTTTCGATTGCCGATAAGAACGCAACACGCTGGCTGACGTCACGAGGAGCACGCACGCGCACTGATGTCGCGTCAACAGCGCTCGCCATTTGTGGGCCAAGGAAGTTGTTTACAGCATCCGCCATACGTTGAGCCGTTGTGAAGTCTGACTCAAGCAAGTTGAACGTGATGTAATCACCACGACCAAATGGGTTTGGAATTTCTCGCTCTACTGTCGCACCACTAGAGATAAGACCAACGGTTGGATTGTTACCTACGATTTTAGAACCGTCAGCGCCTTCAGCACTGAAGCCGCTCACTACTAAGTTACCTTGAGCAACCGCGTAAACTTGACCGTCGAGACCTTTGAGGAACGTTTGCAGTAGCGTACCACCACGCAAACTTTTAGCACTTCCGATGGAAGAGACAGTCACGTCTACTTGCTGACCTGGTTTAGAGAATGGCGGCAACTCTGCCGTTACCATGACTGCGGCAACGTTTTTTATTTTCGGCTTTGTGCCCGGCGGCATCTGAATGCCGAAGTTTTGCAGCATGGCGGCGAAACTTTGCTCCGTAAACGGGTTCGCTTCGCCTGTGCCAGGTAAGCCTGAAACCAAACCATAACCCACGAGTTGGTTGCTTCGTACACCTGCCACTTGCGCGACGTCTTTGATACGTGCAGCTTGGGCAGCGGTAGAAAACAGAGCAACGCTCATCAGTATTAAAAGGAGTTTTTTCATGCTTACTTATCTCTTGCAGTCAAATTGCCGTCAGCACGGCGTGTTATAGCGCTACATTAAAGAATCGTGCCAAGAAGCCCGGCTCTTGCATATCTTGTTGTACACCGGTGCCAGAATACTGAATTCTTGCGTTAGAAACGCGGTTTGATGCAATAGTATTGTCGAAACTAATGTCATCAGGACGAATAGTGCCGCTTAAACGTATGTACTCATCACCCGTATTAAGCGTCATCCATTTTTCTCCACGGATAACGAGGTTGCCATTTGCCAAAACTTCAATCACCTCAACAGTAATGTAACCACTGATGCTGTTACTCTGCTTAGCAGAAGAGTCACCCGCAAATGAGTTTGAGTTATTTAAGTCATAAGAGAAATTGTATTTGCCACCAATTTGCAGCTCTTCGCCACCCACTTGAAGCGGGTCCATTTGCGCTTCATTGGTTTTCGATAAATCGGCATTGGCGCTTTTCGTGGCGCTGGTAGTCTCATCCAGTGTCACGGTAATAATGTCGCCAATACCACGTGGCTTGGAATCGTCGTATAGATCGGTAATGTGCTCGGCGCTAAACAGTGAACCTGTTGCAGCAGCATAATGCTCAGGTTTCTTTTTCGGATGAATAGGAGCCCATGCAGGATCACCCGCAACCGGATCGCTTCTGCCACGCAGTGTATCCACGATACCGCTGCTCTCTTCTTTCGATTTATCGCCTTCTACTGCGTCGACCACAGTGGTTGCTTGTGTCACTTCATCCGTTTCAATCGGTTCCAACATGGCACAGCCCGACATCGTAGCAATCAAAGCGAGTAGGCAAATACGTTTCATCGTGAGCTCCTCAAATCTTGCTCTTAATCGTTACAATTGCTGGTTAACGAAGCTCATCATTTTATCGACTGACGAGATCACTTTTGAGTTCATTTCGTAAACGCGCTGGGCTTCGATCATGTTGACCAACTCTTCCGTTACATTCACGTTGGACGCTTCCAGCATGGATTGACGAATTTCCCCCAAACCGTCCAAACCAGGAACACCCTCTTGTGGATCGCCACTGGCACCCGTTGGTAAGTAAAGGTTCTGACCAATTGGCTCTAGGCCACCCGGGTTAACAAAATCTGTAATGGTTAGCTGACCAACGACTTGGTTGTCTTGCTGACCTCGGACGCGAACCGACACTTCACCATCCGTACCAACAGTAATAGAGATCGCATCTTCTGGAATCACAATTTCAGGCTCTACAGGGTAGCCAGAACCCGACGTGACTAACGTGCCTTCACCATTTAGCGTGAACTGACCGTTACGGGTATAACCGATGTTGCCGTCCGGCAATGTCACTTGGAAAAAACCGTCGCCTTCCACCATCATGTCCAGTGCGTTGGTCGTTGTCTGTGCATTGCCGTGCGTGTGCACTTTTTGCGTCGCAACCACTTTAGAACCCGCACCTAGCATCAAGCCACTTGGCAGTTCCGTGTTCTGAGATGACTGGCCGCCAGGCTGGTTGATGTTCTGATAGAACAGATCTTCGAATACTGCACGGCTCTTTTTGTAGCCGACAGTAGAGGCGTTCGCCAAGTTGTTCGAAATCGTGGCAATGTTGGTTTGTTGGGCGTCTAGACCTGTTTTACTTACCCATAGTGCTGGATGCATAGTGAACCTCTAACTCTGTTAACTCATACGAAGCAGTGAATCTGAAGATTTATCCATTTCTTCAGCTGTGCTCATCATCTTGACTTGCATTTCAAACTGACGTTGTAAGTCAATCAATGCGGTCATTTCACCTACGGCATTCACGTTACTGCCTTCTATCGCTCCCGTCTGGAGGCTAACAGTCGCGTCTGCTTCGTAAGGTTGGTTTGGAGTTTTATGGCGAAATAAGCCATTGGTGTCTTTAAACAAGCTTTGATCATTAGGCTTAACAAGCTTAATGCGATCAACCGCTTGGAATTCTTCTGCCGGGGCACCTTGAGGAAGTACAGAGATGGTGCCATCCCGACCGATTTCAATTTTGGAGAGAGGAATAGGCAAAGTAATCGGCGCGTCGTTTTCACCCAGCACCAAATGACCACTTGCGTTGGTAAGCATGCCATTTTGATCGACTTTTAGGTTGCCGTTACGGGTCAACCCTTCTTTCCCTGTGTGATCGAGTACCGATATCCAACCGCTGCCTTCAATCGTCACATCCAGATCACGCCCTGTTGTAATCACGCTACCTTGAGCAAAGTTATGCCCTGGACGCTCTGTCATGCTGAACACACGTGAAGGATGGCCTTCACCATAAGCCTGCATTGAGCGAGCCTGTGCTAAATCAGCCCGAAATCCGGTCGTGCTTACGTTAGCCAAGTTATTAGCGCGCAATTGTAGTGCCTGCATATTTTGCTTGGCGCCACTCATTGCGAGAAACAGTGCGCGATCCATAAATTACTCCAAAAAATCTCTCTGTACACGGAGTAAAGCAATAGTTATGCCAAAACAAAAATAGGCTTATCAATCAATACTTTGAATTAACAATCAACAATTAAAAGAGGTCAATAGGGGCAGAAAACTGTAACGAGAGGCAAGGTTTTGATCCATACGGCGGCAACAGCGGCAAATCGTAGATCAAAGCATGCTTAGCCTGAGTGAGGTGTATTCAGGCTAAGCATCAGATGAATGTCATGATGAAAGTGAACAAAGCGGTAATTACTAAGAAGCAATCACACGCCATTGCTTACTCAAGCAGAGTATCGAATGACCCAGCTAGTGCTCTAGCGGATCTGTAAGATATTCTGTTGTAGTTGGTTGTGTACTTCGAGCGAACGTGAGTTTGCTTGGAAGTTACGCTGAGCAGAGATCAGGTCCACCAACTCCTGCGTCATATCAATGTTTGACTGTTCCAGCATACCGTTATTGATGGTGCCGAAAGAGCCTTTATTTGATTCACCCCAGATCTTGTCACCAGAGAACTGCGTTGAATCCCATTGAGTGCCGCCTTTCTTATCCAGACCTTGCTCGTTTGGAACACGTACGAGAGCAACACGACCCAATGTAACGTTTTCACCGTTTGAGTAAGTTCCCAATACGCTGCCGTTTTCATCGAAGTCAACTTTGGTTAGGAAGCCCGTCGTTGCACCGTCTTCGTCAAACTTAGTCAGTTCGAACGGAGCCGCAAACTGTGTTGCTGAGCCTAAGCCGAAGTTAAGCGTCTGCGCAGGATCGGCACCATTCATATCGACTGGTGTCGTGTTCGTCGCCGGATCGCCCAGAGCCACAGAAGTGATTGGCTGACCATTGTTCAAGCTCGCCAACGTACCATCGTTGTTGAACTTCATGGTATGCCCCACATGACCTGTTGGCGTTTGCGCATCACCAGCCGCAACATTTAAAGGCTTTTCACCTTCTTTATCTGTCACGGTGTAGTAAGTGTTCCATGTATTTGGCTGAGTCTGATCTTTCAAGTAATACGTCGTTAGCTTGTAAGACTGACCCATCGAGTCATAAATTGTCGAAGAGGTTGAACGGTTGTATGTATCTGGGTCTGAAAAATCAAACTGCGTTGGATCTTTCAAATCGCCGTTCGCTGGCAAGTTCACACCCACTTCAATGTTTGCTGTTTGTTTTGGCTTACCAAATTCAGCAGGAATATTGATGGGTTGTGGCTCGTATGAAGAAACCTCACCAGAGCTTGGGTCCACTTGGTAACCTAATAAGAACTCGTCGTTCGCGGTCACCATGTAGTTTTCTTTATTTAAGTGAAATGCACCATTACGTGTCAGTTCATTCTGTTGTGGAGTTAGACGCTCTTTCGCTACAGCGAAAAAACCTGTCCCCGAAACACGCAAATCCATTGGGTTGTTGGTGTAAATGCTAGAGCCTTCATGGAACTGCTGTGCCACTTGGCTTGCTTGTGCACCACCACCCGGTGTGGTTTTTGCGTTAGTAAATAAAGAGTTAGAGTAGACATCAGCAAACTCAGCACGGGACTCTTTAAAGCCGTAAGTGTTGGCGTTCGCAATGTTGTTACTGGTGGTGTTCAAATCCAGTTGGGCGGCGGACAAACCGCTTAAAGATACATATGACATTCCAAAATCTCCTAATCTAGCGAGCTATGACTACGCTTTGCCGACTTCCAATACTTCTGCAAGTCGAACTGGCGATTCAAAACCAGCCAGATTGAGTAATACGTTTCCGTCACCTTTGCCAAGCAATACGCTGTTTACGTTGGCATACGTCGATACTGGGAACTCTTGCGACTCCCCCTCAACTAAGCCAGACGCTTTCACTTTGTATTTGCCAGCTGGCAGTGGATTTCCGCTTTCATCTTTACCGTCCCAAAGCACACGCGTGTCGCCGGCTGGTTTCGCCCCTACCTCAAAGGTACGAACCAGTTGGCCAGCTTCATCCTCTACACGAACAAACAGATTATCGATAGATTGTGAAAGCTTAACCATTGCCGCCATTGGTGCGTCGTCCTGCTTCACACCTGCTGCTCCTGGGACCAATACGTCACGCCCTACCAAAGAGGAAGCTTGTAACGCTTGATTTGATGTCATTGACGAATTCAAACTCTCAAACTGAGTGTTCATCTTGCCAATGCCATCAACGGTCGCAAATGAAGCCATTTGCGCAATCATCTGGTCATTACTTACCGGCTTAAAAGGGTCTTGCTGAGACAGTTGCTTCGTGAGCAATGATAAGAAGTCTTCCTGTTTTAGGTCCTGCTTACCCGTGCTCTCTTCCGCTTTCTTGTTACTCTCTTGTAGACTTTTAAGCTGGTCGATATAGGACAAGCCGCTTTGACCAACGTTGTTAATTCCGGCCATACGCTACCCCCTTATCCTTATTGACCCATCTGCAGCGTACGCAGCAGCATTTGTTTACTAGAATCAGCGACCTGTACATTAGTTTGGTATGCACGAGAAGCTGAGATCATGTTTGCCATTTCTTCCATTACATTGACGTTAGGCTTGTAAATGTAGCCTTCTTCGTTTGCAAGGGGATGGTCTGGGTTGTACTCCGCACTCAGCGGTTTATCACTTTCTACAATACCCATCACTTTCACTGGCACCGTATCACCGCCACGCATGGCGTTACTTAACTCTGCACCAAACACGGCATGACGCGCTTTGTAAGTGTCTTTCGCAGAGCTGCTGACACTGTCGGCGTTCGCCAAGTTGCTTGAGGTAGTATTCAGACGAACGGATTCAGCGCTCATTGCAGAACCTGTCACATTGAAAACGTTAAATAAGCTCATCTAAATTATTCCCCTTTGATTGCTTTGGTTAAGTTCTTGAATTTGCTGCCTAGAAAGTCGAGTGATGCTTGGTGTCTGATTTGGTTTTGCATAAACAAGTTACGCTCTAAATCCAAGTCTACCGTGTTGCCATCTCCCGTATCTGGTTGCGTAGGAAGACGATATAACTTGTCCCCAACCAACGTTGTAGTGGCAGGAATATGCCGACCATCTGTGCGACTAAGACCAATGCTTGCCCCAGATGTTGCCGCTTGCAATTCCTTCGCAAAGTCTAAACCTCTTGCTTTGTAACCAGGCGTGTTTGCTTGTGCGATGTTGGTGGAAATCACCTCTGCATTGCGCTCACGTACGCCCACCGTGTGCTGGTGGATGCCTAGTGCATTGTCAAAAGATATAGCCATGTTTGCCTCTACAATTAAGAACTGACCGTGATTGATAACCAAAAAGCAATTAGCATGCCAAAACCTAAAGCATTACACCAACCTAGTGGTTACCGTGAATTGAAATAGCAATAAGTGAGCCAAAGTAACTGGAATGTCATGTCGTATCACTTTGCTCACTTAATAAAGATACACCGTGTTGAGGGCACAAGGCAAAAACGCGCTTCAACTAATTGAGTGATACATGAAGCGCTCGGCGCAGAAAGGTAACAAACAAAAAAGCCTGACACGAAGTCAGGCTTTTCTATCAATGAAGAGATACCGCTATTTAAGCTTGTAAATGATGCCCGGATTACAGCGCACCATTTCAAATTTATCAGTCAGACCAGTTAGCGACTCTGATGCCCCTAACAGCAAGTAACCACCAGGGTTTAAACTGCTCGCCATTTGGTTAAGCACTTTAGATTTCATTTCTGGAGAAAAGTAAATCAATACGTTACGACAGAAAATGATGTCGAACTTACCCATCAGTGCGTAACTGTCCATCAAGTTTTGTGGACGAAAGTTCACCAAACGCTTGACGTTATCTTTGACTTTCATGCGACCACCGTCCGCATTTTCAAAGAAGGTGCGACGACGTTCTGGTGAAAGCCCGCGACCCAAAGCCAAGTTGTCGTACACCCCTGCACGACACATCTCGAGCATACTTGCCGAAATATCTGTGGCTGTAATGGACACGTTTGGTAACAAGCCCGGCTTGCGCTGTTGCGTTTCCAGGATCGTCATTGCAATAGAATACGGTTCTTGGCCCGATGAACTGGCAGCAGACCAGATCTTAATTGGGCGCTTGCTTGCCGCTACTTCTGGCAATAATTTGTCAGCTAAAACCGTGAACGGATAAGTATCTCGAAACCACAAGGTTTCGTTAGTCGTCATCGCATCCACAGCGGCGACTCGTAATTCTCGATTACGCCCTGTAACAACATCACGTAGCAAATCTGATAACGATGCGAGCTTAAACTTCGTCACTAAAGGACTCAGTCGGCTACGCACGAGGTATTGCTTGCTATCACCTAACACGATGCCACATTGCGATTCTAGAAAACGGCTAAAGTCACGATACTCTTGATCACTGATTGTAATAGCAGTCATTAATGTCTCTTTTATTGTGTTAATGCAGATTTAACCGCGTTACCCAACTCATCTGGGTTAAATTTCGCAATGAAGGTGTTGGCACCTACACGCTCAACCATAGCTTGGTTGAATACACCACTTAATGAAGAATGGAGGATAACATAAAGGTCTTTCAAATCGGCATGTCTGCGAATTTCAGCCGTTAAGGTATAGCCGTCCATTTCTGGCATTTCAATATCGGAAATAACCAACGAAATTTGATCGTAGATATTGCCTTCTTGAGCCATTTCAATCAACTTATTGTACGCTTCTTTGCCGTCTTTGACAGATACGACCTCAAAACCGATGGATGTAATCGCACGCTCTACCTGTTTACGCGCGACCGTCGAGTCATCAGCAATCAGTATGCGGCGTACAATAGGCTTTTCTTGTTCTGCTTGTGCGATTTCTTCGCCAATAGCGGAATCCATCGTTTCATCAACTGGCGCAATTTCTGCCAGGATTTTTTCAACGTCAAGGATTTCAACCAGCTCATTGTCAATGTTTGTCACGGCAGTCAAGTAGTGCGCTTTACCTGCGCCGTCTGGCGGTGGCAAAATCGCTTCCCAATGCATATTGATAATACGCTCAACCGATGATACCAAAAATGCTTGGATCGTACGGTTAAATTCTGCAATAACAACAAAACATTTATCTAAATCAGTGGTTGGGCGGCCACCAATTGCCAGGCTCAAATCAATAACGGACACGGTATGGCCGCGGATATGAGCGATACCTTTAACCAGAGGGTGTAGATTTGGCATTGAAGTCAGCTTAGGGCACTGTAGTACTTCTTTCACTTTGAATACGTTAATGCCGTAGCGCTGTCGGCCCATCAGTCGAAAGGTCAATAATTCCAATCGGTTCTGACCGACGAGTTGCGTACGCTGATTCACCGAGTCAAGAATCCCCGTCATATGCTCATCTCCATCTCAAACTTTTTGTTTTTAAATGATACTCTACCACTGGCAAGCACGATACCAGGGAGACAGTATGGCGTATTTCACTTTCACTTCGACACCATTGACTATGACAATATGTAGAGCGCTAATTACAAAGTACGCTAAGTCTATCGGCATTTTGCTCAGTATGTTTAGCTTTTTTGTTCATTCAGCTTCAGATAATCAGATCGAGCAAATAAAAACAGCAGCAGAACAACATATTCTTGCTACGGTTGATCAGCCTGATGGTGGCGAGCTATCTGTTAATGCGGCAGAGATCGACTCGAGAATAAAAGCAACGGATTGCCCTGTTCCGTTAGATACATCTGCCTCTTCCACCAGCAGCACGAGAAGTAACATCAATGTGTTAGTGGAATGCCAACCGGATGACTGGAAAGTCTATGTCCCTGTGAGGATCTCGGTATCAGTACCAATGATCGTCGCTACACGAACACTAGGGAGAGGAGAAATCGTCAGCGCATCGGATGTTACCACTTCCATGATCGAGCTACAGCGCTTTCGTAAAGATGGATTTTCTAGCTACGATCAAGTGGTTGGGGCAAAGCTAAAGCGTAATGTTCGTTTAGGCGATGTCGTAGAGAGAAATGATGTTTGTGTGGTATGCCGAAATGAAAAGGTCATTATCAAAGCGGTGAATTCTGGAATGACGATCACAACGCAAGGCACAGCATTGCAGGATGGTTCAGCTGGCGATCAAGTAAGAGTGAAAAATGATAAGTCACAACGTATAATAGAAGGCATAGTGACTGACATTGCGGAAATCACTGTTAATTTTTAATACCCACTGGTAGCGTGTTTAAACTGATCAATAAAAATGCAAAAAATGACTAAAGTTATTTTTGCGCTGGTCGATAGTCTGGATACCAGTATTACGATACAAGGCAAAGGTTAAACATGGCAGGTATAGATAATATACGTTCAGGGCAAATGATGACGACAACAAGTCGCGCACCTGCACGTAACGATTCCAATGCTACCAGCACGACAGAATCAAAAAAGGCGCCAGCGCAACAAGACGCAGTATCACTCAGCCAGCAAAGTAAAGCCGTCAGTAAACTCCAGAAGGATATGGCAGCTTCTCCGGCATATGACAGCGCCAAAGTTGCAGCAATCAAAGAAGCTATCACAAACGGTTCATACAAAGTCGATCCTGAAAAATTGGCTGACAACATGATTAAGTTTGAAAACGAATTGCAAGGCAAAAGCTAACTGACTTAGGCCGAAGGTAAGTATTTTATGGCAGCATTAGTCGATCTCGTTAATTTCCAGCTAGAAAATGCTAAGGCACTTTCCGCTGTTTTACGCCAAGAAACACAAGCAATCACGGCGCGTGTCTCTACCGAGATTGAGAACATTGCCAAACAGAAGATGACGCTCATTGATCAGCTCAGAACGACTGATCAGCGAATCGCCTCTCACCCGCACGTCAATCAACTTACTGAAGATGAGCACCTAAGTCAGGTTGTTGCTCAAATCCAATCAATCGTCCTAGACTGTCAACAAGTTAACCAAGTAAATGGCGAATCGCTTAGTCGCGCACAGCTGAGCTTCAATAAACTCAACAACATGCTTCAGCGAACTCATGGCAAAGTTGGCATGACCTACAATGCGGGCGGAAAAACCCACACCATCTCGACGCTTGGCACCAATATAAAAGCTTAAACGTCACTCCTACCCTCAATTCCCGCGCTCACGTAGATATAAAAAAGCGACTCATTGTTACCAATAAGCCGCTCAAAAAGATTATCTGTCTAGTGAAATGGTTTAAAACAAGGTTTGCTGACGCTTCTCAGGCACCTGCTGAACTTCTCCATAATCACGTAGCTTATCCATCTTACGGATATCCAGACGCAGCTCAGTCACATAACTGTCTTCAACAAGATAACTACGCACAACTTCTGCACCACGAATTACACCATCGACGGCACCAGTGGTGCTTTCAATACCCAAACGCTGGTCTTGCAGCTCTGCACGTCCACTAACACGCATGCCATAAACTTGCTCTGCTAGCTCACGATAAGCATCAATTTTTGATGCGCGCATTGCTCGTACACGCTTTTCTTCTACTGTGCGGCCTGTTTGCTCACTGACGCTGGCGTAGCCCACCGCCACTAAGATTTCATCTTGACGCATCTGTTGTAATGGCTGACACCCAACCAATATCAGTGTGGCAACAATAAATAATAACTTCTTCATGCTTCTATCCTATGGACGGAGAATCACAGTGTACGGCTGACGAATGGTAGGGTCAGAACGAATCAACACACCATCTTGTGTGCGGATGCTATTTAACGTATCTAAGTCACGCCCAATACGGTCAGCCGGAAGGAAACCTTGCGCTGTCGCTACAACTACACGGCTTTGCATGCCAACCACGCGTGCATTGACAAGCACTCCGCCCTCTTGGCGCAACATTGTTCCGGTCAGTACATACTGAATTTGCTGCTCTTGAGCTAAATCTTGCCAATCACGACTTAAAGCAAAATCGCCCTGCTGCGTCACTTGAATAGAGCCCGTAGTTTTGAAATCAACCACTTTAAACCCTCGGCGCTGAAACTGATGGATAAAACCTTCAGAGACCGAGTTACCTAACCAGTTTGTTGCATCCATATTTTGTAGATCAACAAACGAGGTAATCGCAATCGGTGTCCGCGCTGATACTGCCACATTAGAAACCATCAGGTCTTCTGTCATGCTCTCAATGAAAAAGTCCATCGTATGACGCGGACTATCCATCAGCATGAACTGGCTTCCCGAGTAAGGTTCTTTACCATTGTAAATCGGTGAGTACGCGCACGATGTCAGAAGCGTCATCATCGATGCAGCGACAAGCCACTTTTTCATGGTTTGATTCTCCAGATAATCTTAGGTGATACCGTTCTTTATTAATTCCTTTCCAAGAAAGTGAATATTGGAACAGTCTTTGCTTTTCTTTGTTTGCCTAACGAAGAAAAACCCACCAAACTTCACTGAATTTGTTAAAGCAATATTTATACCCGAACGGTTGTAACCAATGAAAAAAATATTAAACAGTCTGTTTTCAATCACTTTAGTGATGCTTGTGCCTTTTAAGGTAATGGCATCTTGGTATGAAGTCACAGGCGTTGCCACCATCGTTTCTTCAGAAGAGACGGCAAGGCTCCATGCGTTGGAAGACGCGCTGTTCAAAGCCGTCAATTTTTCGGGCGCAGATATTGGCAGTATTAGCAACTTGATGCCGCTATTAGAAGAAAGTCGCAACGAATACCAGTTTACCAATCATGAAGTCCGTTACATTTTGGTGGAGTCTGAACGCAAACGTCGCGGTAAAGTCGAGGTAAAAATCCGCGTTGATATTTATCCATCGGCAACGGGTTGCCACACCGATCAATACAAAAAGACAATGCTGGTCGGCAATATTGAGGTCGCATCACCACAACAAGCAGTGATGGGACAAATTTATCAAGTTGGTGACGATTTTAGCCACGTAGTGAACCGTCAACTTGATCAAACCTCACGCAGCTTTGTGTCTGTTGGTACAACGGACTACTCAATAAGCAGCAACTATCCTGCTCGCACTCAAATGATCGCGCAAGACAATGGCGCACAATACATCATTGGAGGGGTCATTACCGATCTCACTGCAACGGTCGAATCTCAACTATTGCAAGATGACATCATCAATCGTCAGTTTGCGTTAGAAATGAAAGTATTTGATGGTAAAACTGGCCATGAAATCTTCAACAAAGCCTACCGTGAGGTCGCGCGTTGGCCATTTGCTAAGACGAGTCAAGTGGACACTCGTAGTGCACGTTTTTGGGCATCGACCTATGGCGAGATGATGCTTCGCGTTAGTCGCAATATTATGTTGGATCTGGAGTCGGAGCTATCTTGCAAAATTACACTGCCAGAGGTTGTGGCAGTCTTCGGTAATACCGTAACGATGGATCTCGGCCGTATGCACGGCGTAAAAGAGGGAGACAAATTACAGCTTTGGCACACCGCGTCGTTTATCGACCAAAATGGATTGCCAAGAAACAAAGTCTCGCAAAGCGAAATTACATTAACGGTATCACGCATATACGAACACGAAGCGGAACTGACGATTGATCAGCCAAATTTAGCGTCTAGCGTTCAAATTGGCGACGTAATGAACAAGATCCTATAAAAGCAAACATTAAGTCTTGAGATATGCTCACTTTTGAATATCATAGGCAGCGCATCTTATTTGATTATACCAATGACCGTAGCGAATCGTTCAACGTGATGCTGATACAGATCTAGGTAGATTGCTAGATTTGAACTCAGTAAAACAGTGCAATGAACTGCAACTATTGGTATTACGCCCCCATGGCACAGCTGGATAGCGCAGTCCCCTCCTAAGGGACAGGTCGTAGGTTCGAATCCTACTGGGGGCGCCATATCATGGCCTTAGCTCCCACTTGAGCTAAGGCTTTTTTGTATCTTCAATTTCAAGCCTCGCACTGCTCCCCCTAGTACATCGTGTTAGATAATCTTCCCAGTAATCAATATGATCGGATCAGGTGTTTCGGTTACGGGATAAAGTCTTCTACTGATCTGACTTCTTCCACTTGAAATCATTTCAACAAGCCCTATTTACAGTTTTGTATTTTATTACTTTAATTATCTATGAGTTTTGCTTACCCTTTTAGCTATTAATAAAATTATTAGTTAGCACTATGTCTAAGAGCAATTTAATAACTAACACTGGACACCGCTTTATTTCTAAAGGCAAGACAGCCTTTAAGATACATATCCATACCCCCGAGGATACGGTACTACACCGCTCGGTAGGATTTGTTCGTATTGGAGAAAAGAAAGGCTTACAAAAAGCCATTAAGCTGAGAAACGAGTTAGGCCGGCAAATGTGGGGCAAATTCTGGCGACGTCTTTTGAAAGACCCTTACCTAATGACCAGGCTTCCACATAGCGTTGAGCCTAAAATCGTTCACAAGCCTAACCCTACTCTTGAAAACCCTGACAACCGAGATACGTGTTACATCGCCAAGTGGCGAGAGTTCAATGATGACGGTGAGTATAAATATAAAACGGTGGTTCGCTCCATTAGTAAGTACGGCAAACTTGCCGCCTACATGCAAACCAAAAAAGCGTTGTTAGAAGCACATAAAGATAACTTGGAGATCCTGACATTTATGGGGCGTTTAAACAGCATTGATCTTAAGTAATACCTAGCCACTTTGAACATTTCAGTCAGTTTTTAAAGAGAAATAAAAAGCCCCAAAGAGCGAACTCTTTGGGGCTTTCAGCTTCAGTCTTCTATACTACGGTCGAATAGGAGCTTATTGCTGAACTTGGTATTCAAATTCTGGAACAACGACTTCTACGCGACGGTTTTGTTGACGACCTTCACGAGTGTCGTTTGAAGCGATTGGGTTGTTTTCACCTTCGCCACGAGCTTGGATACGTGATGAATCAATACCTTTTTCAACGAGTGCGTTAGCAACAGACTCAGCACGCTTTTCAGAAACTTTTAGGTTGTAAGCTGCTGGACCAGACGTATCTGTGTAACCTACAACTTCAACGTTCGCTTGTGGGTGCTCGTTTAGGAAAGCAACTAGGTTATCAAGTTTTGCAGCGCTCTCTGGTTTTAGAGTTGTGCTGTTTAGATCGAAGCTACCTGTACCAATTGTTTGAGTTTCGAATGTTTTCGTAACTACAACTGGCTCTTCTACCACTTCCTCTACAACCACTTCTTCAACAACAACTGGCTCTTCTACGATTACTGGCTCATCGTTGCCGCCGAATTTGAAAGAAACACCTAGTGTTGCAGTGTTACCTGTCGCACGAGTTACATCGTTGCTGATGTCAGTCAGTGTTTGGTATTCCGCACGAGCTGTTACGTTTTGGCTTAGGTTGAATTCAAGACCAGCCGCGCCTAGGTAAGAGTAATCATCTTTGCCATCAAACATTACGTAAGCGCCACCCACTTTACCGTAAAGTGCGATGTCTTCAGTGATTGGTAGGCTAAATTTAGGAGCAAGAGTGATCGCTTCTACGTGGCCACCGAAAGAAGTTTGGTTAAAATCACCGATGTTGTCGAAACCCGCTTCTACTGCGAAGTATTTATTCATTTCGTAACCAACAAAAGCGCCAAGAGTAGAATCGTCTTTGTCACAAGCCTGGCCCGCTACACACGCGTCTTCCATCCATGACTTACCCATCTTACCACCAACGTATACTTCTGCTTGTGCTGCTGAAGCCATAAGTAGAGACGCTGAAATTACCGCTGCTAATTTTTTCATTATTGATTCCTCTAAAGAAGTTCTTTTGTTAGATGCCGAAATGCGCCGTCTGACTGACGTTGTATTTCAATTCTTTTTATTCATTCCTTGAGTGAGATACTTAGTCAGCTTCTTTTTATGCACATGCATTTTTTTTATGGAAGCAACTTACGTACATTTCCTGTTCAGTGATACATATCGCCATCTCGGTATCGCTGACGGGATGAACTATAACGCTAAGAAATCGCGAGAAAAATCCCAATTCTGTCAATTTATTGTCATCAAAAATCTCGACAACATGTGATCTTAAGCAAAAAAATCCCCACGCAACCACGACGCAAACGTTTGCTTTAATTTTTGGAACAACATAGCTAAAGCAAAGATTTTTCTTAAAAATGAGACAAATAAAATGGAACTTTAAGGAACATGGATAAAAATCAATCAGATATTTGATATATAATCGCTCGTTTTTTATTCATGCCAACGATATTTGGATTAAAAAATCTTATCCATATTGAGGTAAATTACAGGTGAAACCATCTCTTCATTCACCAATATGAGAGAAAGTTTCTCGTTATCTAAATTGAAGATACAAAAAAGCCGCGGTTGCTCACCGCGGCTTTGTGACTATTTATTCAAAAGAACGTTCAGTTCAAAGCAATTATGCGTTTGCTTCACGCTCAGCAATGAACTCAAGCGCCATCTTAATGCGAGCAATACAGCGCTCTTTTCCAACCAGCTCCATTACTGCATCGACAGAAGGAGACTGACCGCCGCCTGTTACAGCAACACGTAATGGCATACCGATTTTGCCCATGCCGATTTCCAACTCTTCACATACTGCTGCGATAACGCCATCTTTGATGTTCGCTGTCGTCCATTCAGTTAGTGCTTCCACTTTCGCTAATGCAAGTTCTAGAGGCTCTTTAGCCACGCCACGCAGGTGTTTCTTCGCTGCGCCCGCTTCAAACTCAGAGAAATCTTCATAGAAGTAACGGATTTGCTCAGCTAGCTCAACTAGTGTGTTGCAACGCTCACCCACCAGCTTGATCACGTCAGTAATAGCAGGACCATTCGTTACGTCTAGTTTTTGTTGGTCTAGATGCCATTGTAGATGCTCAGCAACGTACGCAGGATCTGAGTTCTTGATGTAGTGGTTGTTCAACCATTGCAGTTTGTCAGTGTTAAAAGCAGACGCTGACTTAGATACTGCGTTTAGGCTAAATAGATTGATCATCTCTTCTTGAGAGAAGATTTCTTGGTCACCATGAGACCAACCAAGGCGCACTAGGTAGTTGTTTAGTGCCGCAGGCAGGTAGCCCATATCGCGGTATTGCATGACTGATACAGCGCCGTGACGTTTAGACAGTTTCGCGCCGTCATCACCCAGGATCATTGCACAGTGTGCAAATGTAGGTACTGGCGCACCTAGTGCTTCGTAGATGTTGATTTGACGAGGGGTGTTGTTGATGTGGTCTTCGCCACGAACAACGTGAGTGATACCCATGTCCCAGTCATCCACTACTACACAGAAGTTGTAAGTAGGTGAACCGTCAGTACGACGAATGATTAGGTCATCCATTTGATCGTTGCGGATTTCAATGCGACCACGGATTTGATCATCAAATACTACGCTGCCTTCTTTCGGGTTACGGAAACGGATAACACATGGATCACCATCTTTTGCCGCTTCGTTTGCTGCTTTGATTTTTGGATGGTTAGCATCGTAGCGAGGCATTTCTTTATTTGCTTCTTGCTCTGCACGGATTTCATCTAGCAGCTCTTTAGACGCGTAACATTTGTAAGCTTTGTCTTCAGCAAGAAGCTTATCAACCATTTCGTTGTAACGGTCAAAACGTTGAGTTTGGTAGTAAGGACCTTCATCCCACTCCAAGCCTAGCCATTCCATGCCTTCAAGAATTGCATCAACCGCTTCCTGAGAGTTACGCTCAAGGTCTGTATCTTCGATACGTAGAACGAATTCACCACCTTGGTTTTTAGCGTATAGCCAAGAGTAAAGTGCAGTACGCGCACCACCAACGTGTAGATAGCCAGTTGGGCTAGGAGCAAAACGAGTTTTAACCGTCATTTGAGTTCCTTAGGGGTAATGAGCAACGAGAGATCTCTCGTTGTAATGTCAAGGATAAAAGTGGCGACATTTTACCACCGTAAGTCAATTCTACAATCGGTTTGACAACAGAAATAAAAACAGGGCAGAACCAAAAAGGCACAGCCCTGCTATTTACTGTTAAAGCACGAGACGAAATTACTTCAGGTTACGCATTGCCCATTGCATAAATTCTTGCTGCTCTTCACGGCTCAATTCATTAAACGATGCTTTGATTGTTTTGGTTTCCGCTGGAGAAGACGCAATGCTTGCCTTAGTCGATTCTTTATTCATTGCGTTATTATAGTCGGCAACTTCTCGTTCATAATCACGAAAACCTTGCAAACCACCTTTACGAAGTTGAACCATAGAGAATGCCACTTCTTTTCCGTTTTTGTCTTTCAATACCACTTTAGGATCGAGTTCGAAGGCTCTCGCCTCTTCAATAGTACGGAATGTTTGATAAGTCAGAGAAAGCTCGGTGTCTTTTTCTGCATCAAACTCTAATACCAGCGGCTGCGAATCGAATTTACGGCGCTTTCCATCTTCAAATACGATTTGTCCAACCGTTACCGCCAATTGGTTTTCCCCATCCTTTAACTCGATGCTGTTGTTCTTGGATATCCACTCAGGGTAGACGAACTCGCCGTTGAGAACGCGAGGAACTAATTCAGATTGCAGAGTGAGTTGAGCAGCAAAAGCTGGCGCCGAAAGCATTGCGCAAAGTCCGAGAAGTGTCGTTGTTTTTTTCATCATGGTTTCTCACTTTATACCAATTTAGATAAGCCTCTAAAACTTACAGGCCAGTCATTTCAAAGGCTTATTTGAATAAGTATCAAGATAAAAAGGGCGTTTCCGCCCTTTTAGCTGCTTCTTTAATTAGAAGTAGTATTCAACACCTACAGAGAACTCGTCGTAGTCAGCAGACTTCCAACGTGCTTCTGTTGGTTTATCTAATTGAGACGCACCGTCGCCAAAGTCTAGAGTACGAGCACGTACGTACAGCACTGCCGATGGGTCTACGAAATACATAACTTGTGCTGATAACACATCGTCCGCTGTATCGTTAATTTTCTTACCATCACGCTCGAGATCAAAGTTAGCGGCGTAAGCCAGTTTGTATTGCCAATCACCCGTGGTGTACATGATAGCGGCAGACATTGCATCTTGCTTTTCACTCACACCATTGCTTGCGTCCGCTTCCATGTATTTGTATTGCGCAAAGAAAGAGATCCCGTTATCAAACCAGCCTTGTGCCCCTATCAAGTACGTGTTGTTTTCCCACGTTTGGCTTTCCATCTTGATATTACGGTTACCTTCATATGCCGCATCTAACTGGATAGGACCAATTTTGTAGTGTGCTGCGATACCACCCCAGTAGTCATCCCCTTCACCTAGACCTGCTTTATCACCTGCACCAGCTGCGATATCTAGGGAGAATTTGTCAGCAAACATTGGAGAGTCCCAGCGGATAGTGTTTGATTGACGGTCTTGGTACTTGGCGCCACCAATAGCACCACCCCAGTCGTATACATCGCCGAGACCAGGGTTAGATGCTGGCCAGTCAACCAATTCGTACATAGGTGTCAAAACGCGACCCAGACGAATTTGACCCCAAGATGCACTTTCAAAACCGACGAATGTGTCACGTTCACCAAGACCTGCGCCCTCGCCACCAAAGCTAGGGTCTACATAACCGCCTTCGATTTGCCAAATAAAAGTAGGGTCGAAGTTAGCAAATTGTTTTTTACCACGGAAACCAATACGAGATTCGTTGTTTAGCTGCATGCCACCCAAATCATCGTCCGTTGCTTTGCTACCAGAATCGTAATCGCGGTACGCGGCCTGCATCGCGATGATTCCGTAAACTTCATAAGAAAATGAATCTTTGGTTAGAAACTCTTTTGCTGCGTCACTGTTTGCACCATCAGCAAATGCAGCACCACTGAACATCATGCCGGTAATTGCCGTGGCAAGTAGGCTTTTCTTTAGGTAAGACATTATAAACCCCTATATTTTTAGTTTTTTCCATTTTCAAATTCACTAACTAGGACATGGCAGGAACTTGAAACAGTGTTTGGACGGGGCAAATATGACAAACTTTTTTCGCACTAAAAAACTTTCGCTACAGCAATCTGAGCGACTTCAAAATGAGAAGATCAAAAATAAAATAAATCAATAAAAAACAATTGGTTAACATCAAATATAAAAAATAAAAAACGTTAAAAGTACGTTTTGACACTGAACTGACATTGAGAGTATCTAAAAAACGTGAGCGACTTCATTCATCTTTTAGGTGTTTTAACGGAACTTTATATTCAAAGAGAAAAAACCTTGAGATCACTCGCAAGTAAAATGACCGTGCACTTGTGGGATTCGAGAGATTTTGACGAAATTGTTGTGAGTAGCAAATGGGTATTGACCTTACCCTTGCAGGAAGGTTTAAGCTCATAGCATCACTACTATTGAGGTGCAGATTATGTATCAGTTAGTTATACCTTTATCAGGGCTCAACTGCATGGGCTGTGCGAGAAAAGTTGAGAAGGCTTTACATGCAAATCACGATGTGGAGATCCTCAATTTGTCCCCGACGCAAGTAGAGGTCAAAACCGAGTCTTCTCTTAAAGAGCTCGTCTCGTCGATTGAATCTCTTGGTTACCAAGCAGGAAATCACTACGAACTAAACCTTTCAGGCTTAAGCTGTGGCGGCTGCGTCAAAAAACTTTCATCTTTATTAGAATCTAATCAAGACGTTATTTCTTTTGAGGCTTCAACAACGCACTTAGAGATTCGTACCCTCCTCTCCGAGCAACAAGTGATCGACTTAATAGCAACACTCGGCTATACCGCCAACCTTGATTCTGTCGAAGTAGAGAACGAAAGCTCACCAGAGACCGAACAGGTAGAAAAGCAAAGCAATATTAAAGATACGCAGGTGCCACCAGCGAGTATTCAATTGCAAATGCTGATTCAAGGCATGACGTGTGCGAGTTGCGTCTCTTCAGTAGAGAAAGCACTTACTAACGTAGAAGGCGTTGAGAAAGCACAGGTCAACCTCGCAGAACAAAGCGCACTAGTATTCGCAAGCCAAGACTCTGATGACCTCCTTAACGCAATTGTTGAATCGGTAAAACAAGCCGGTTACCAAGCAGAGATCCTACAAGACGCCGCAACCCAGCAAGAAAAGCAAGCACAGCAACAACGTCAGCAACAAAAATGCTTTAAGCTGGATGCTATTGCTGGCCTTGTCGTCGGTGCCCCTTTAATGATTTGGGGCGTTGCTGGCGGCAATATGATGATTCGCAACACCAACGACCAATTAGCTTGGGGCGCGATCGGTATCGTATGTTTACTCCTTCTTGCCACAGCAGGGAAACACTTCTTCAGTAACGCTTGGTTAGCAGCTACTCATAAGCGCGCCACCATGGACACGTTAGTCGCGCTCGGTACTGGCGCAGCGTGGTTCTATTCGATGCTTGTGGTGATTTTCCCAGACTGGTTCCCTCTTGCTTCACGCCACGTGTACTTTGAAGCGAGTGCAATGATCATCGGCTTAATTTCTCTTGGGCACTATATAGAAGCAAAAGCCAAAGCAAACACAACACGTTCCTTACAAGCTCTGATTAACCTGCAACCTCAGCAAGCTACGGTAATCACGGAACAAGGCGACCAACAAATCGCGGTTGAGCAAATCACGCTAGGCATGAAACTGCGTATCAAACCAGGCGAGAAAGTGCCTGTTGATGGTGTTGTGATTCAAGGTGAATCATACATTGATGAGTCGATGCTCACTGGTGAACCAGTACCAGTATTAAAAGCGCAAGAGGCTCAAGTGTCTGCTGGGACATTAAATACCGATGGTGGATTAGTCATTGAGGCAACGGGCATTGGCGCAAATACCATGCTGGCTCGTATCATCCGCATGGTGCGCACAGCGCAAAGCAGTAAGCCAGCCATCGCGAAACTGGCAGACCAGATTTCATCGGTGTTTGTCCCTGTCGTTGTTGGCATAGCAATACTGGCCGCGCTCGTTTGGTTTGCCGTTGGCCCAGAGCCAAAAGCGAGTTATATGCTGGTGGTCACCACAACCGTCCTGATCATCGCCTGCCCTTGCGCTCTAGGCTTAGCAACCCCGCTTTCTGTCACGGTGGGAGTGGGTAAAGCCGCAGAGCTCGGCATTCTGATCAAAGACGCCGACGCCCTGCAATTGGCAAGCAAAGTCGACACGGTTGTGTTCGACAAAACTGGCACGCTTACCCAAGGTAAACCTAGCGTTCAGAAAGTGTTTACTCACGCCACCAGCCAAGAAGATCTATTGGCTTTAGCGTATGCGGCAGAGCGTCAGTCTGAGCACCCACTGGCAAAAGCGGTATGTGATTACGCCAAACGACACGACGCAAAGGATGTCTCATTAGACAAGTTTGAGAACGTTCGCGGGCGCGGCATTTGGGCGACGTATCAAGATAAACCGCTGCTCATTGGTTCGCTTCAATTTATGCAAGCAGAGAACGTCGAGACCAGCGCACTAAAACCTGCCATCGATGAATGCGCAAAAAATGCGTGGACTCCGGTAGCTGTGGCATTGAACGGCGAACTGATCGGTCTGATCGCCATTGCCGACCCGATCAAATTAGATGCGAAGCAAGCGCTCTCTGCATTAAAATCGCAAGGCATCAAAACGGTAATGCTGACGGGCGATAACCAACACGTTGCCAATGCTATCGGCCAAGAACTTGGTATTGATGAAGTGATTGCCCAAGTAATGCCAGATGAGAAAGCTCAGCACATTGAGCAACTTCAATCTCAAGGACATGTCGTGGCAATGGTGGGGGATGGCATTAACGACGCCCCTGCTCTCGCGTTATCCAACCTAGGTATTGCCATGGGTAGCGGCAGTGATGTCGCCATTGAAAGTTCGCAAATGACCATCCTGAACACGTCACCAATGGCGGTAGTACATGCGATTGAACTCTCTCGCGCTACACTTAAAAACATGAAGCAAAACCTATTTGGTGCCTTTGTTTACAACTCGTTGGGTATTCCAGTTGCCGCTGGCGTGCTTTACCCAGCGTTTGGATTTTTGCTCAGTCCTGTTGTCGCAGGAGCGGCAATGGCACTGTCTTCAATTACTGTCGTTAGTAATGCAAATCGACTACGACTGTTTTCAGTAAAATAACCACTTCTTTTTGAGGGTATTATGAAGTTGAAACTATTGACCTTTGCAATGCTTGCGACCGTGTCCGCCAACGTATTGGCAGCCGATGTCATTAACCATAAATCACCATACTGTGGCTGTTGTGGAGAATGGACAAAACACATGGAAGAGAACGGCTTTACGGTCGAAGAAAAATTGCACGATGACATGAACGCCATCAAACGCGATCTAGGCATCAAGAATGAACAGCTTTACTCTTGCCACACGGCAGAGATCAACGGCTATCTGTTTGAAGGTCACATTCCAGCCGAAGACATTAAAGCGTTTTTGAAAAATCCACCACGTAACGCAAAAGGCCTATCAGTACCGGGCATGCCAATGGGCTCCCCTGGTATGGAATATGGCGACAAAAAAGACAGCTACACCGTTTACGCCTTTAACGAAAAAGGCCAAGTGTTCGAATATAGCCACCACGAAGGCAACGACCAATAAAAACAAAGCCCAGCGAGATAAACCGCTGGGCTTTTTCTTAATGGACAGTTAAGACAAATATAAAATTAGAAGCCGTAAGAGGCACCAAATACAAAAGCGTTATTCACTAGGCTGTCACCACTCGCGTTTTCTGCACCGTGTGCTTGACTACGGAACTCAAAGTAAGGTTGAACACCTTTACGAGTCCACGTTGCACGAAGCTCGTGGTCCATGGTTTCCGCTTCAATCATGTAGACGTTGTTGTAGCTTAGCGTCACATCCTCATTCATCACGTAACCGATGCGGTTGTCCATGCGGTAATCTGTATCCGCATCTGCGTCTGTCGCATCAATGTGCGCACGAGTACGGTTACTTAAGGAGATGCCGTTATCGAAGTTGTAACCGATCTTAACCAATGGACGGTACTGTACATTCTCGCCAGCAGAGAACAGGTGTTGGTAACCCGCGGCAACCCATAAATGATCGGTAATATTAAATGACTGCTCACCACCCACAGTGATTGCTGGTGTTGTGTTACCTGCGCCACCGTTTTCTGTTTCCAGTTTACCCAACTGAATACCATCAAATTCGGTGTAAACCGTAAAGCCGCCGAATTGGTTATCAAAAGTATGACCAGCTTCCAGTGTAGACGTAACGTCCGAACCATGAATTCGACCATCATCGTGGAATTGAACATTACCTGTTACGTAAGAAGAACCAGCAAAAGCGCTAGAAGCGAAAGCGAGAGAAAGAGCACTCAGTGCAAAAATGTTTTTCATAATTACTGCCTTTATTTATTCACGTTATGCGATAGTTTTAGAGGGCATCTCTTCCCTTTTATCGCAAACTTTGGAATGTGCCTCCTTGGCGTTCGCAATATTGTTTTAATTAATTCGCGATGGAAAATAAAACATTTTAAAAAGTGATCTTGTTCAAACCGAGCTCAACAACCCTGATAAAAACATGGGAAATACAGGCACTTATCGTATTTTTATAAAATTATTCAAAAAATAGAAGTGTGATCATAAACAGGTTGTTTATTGATATTTAGCAGATTAAGTCGATCCAGTTCACAATAACCTTGACCATTACAACCAAAAACTTATTTATCAATGAAAAATAATTAGACATCGATCACGCTTAATTTCCTCAAAAAATAAAGAAAGCCCCAACATGATGTTGAGGCTTTGCCAAAAAATTAACTTACAAGAATCGAGTTATTTCACGCTGGTCACTCGACTTGCTTTCTCACCGGTTGCTGACACAGAACGGATAAACACTTCACCTTTCACATTTGGACGAGCATTATCTGCGTAAGTTAGCCAGTTCTTGCCGTCTAGAGAGTATTGAAGCTTCACACCCGGGAACTGAACGTTCATTGCCAGTTTACCCTCTTCAACTTTCGCGCCTGGTACAGGTAGGCGGTAGTCGATACCCGCTTTTTCTAGCTTAGCCAGTTCGCGTTGGCCAAGTACGTTCGCAAAGCGGTTGTAGTCTTGGTTTAGCGCAACTTTGTTTACTAGGTTAGAGTTTTGCGAGTATTCAACACCCACTTTGTAGTCGTTTTCCCAATCAGCACGGTGCCATGCACGTTCAGCGGCTGCCAGTACGCGAGGGAATACCATGTACTCGTATTGCTCGTCGTTACGTACTGTCTCAGACCACAGCTGTGCTGATAGACCATAGAAAGGTTTCGCTTTGATTTCACCTTTACCAGTGAAGCCGTTACCATCGCGGTCTACAGAGGTTTCTGCGTTCTGAGGCATGTTCTCTGGTGCAAAACCAAACATCTTACGAGTATCTGTTGCACGCGTCGCCCAGTAATAACCACGCTCTTTCGGGTCAACTTCGTACGGCATGTCCATGTATACGTAGTCTGGGTTAGAAACGATAACGTCGTAACCTTTCTTAGACCATTCGTACACTGATGATGTGCCACCCCAGTAAAGAACGTCCCAGAAGTTAACACGCGTGTTTTCTGTTGCGAACGCTTTCTCACCTTCACTGTACTTAAGGCCATCTTGCCAAGCTTGGAAGTTTGGAATGCCTTTCTCTGCCACCATCTTCGACACTTCTTCTGCAAAGTGGCTTGGTAGATGAGCAAAATCGCTTACCGTACCGTCTGCAATTAGCGTCTGACATTGTGGTGATTGTGCAAATGGCTTGTCTTGCTTAGACAAATCAATGTTACCCTTCCAGCTTACTTTGTCTTCTGCGTTAATGTCTTGCAGACCAGCGCCTAACTTGATGTTCTTCGCTTCATCACCACCGAAGTGCCATGTTGTTAGCGGCGTACCCGCTTCTTGGTGCATTGCTGCTACTTCTGAAATCACTTTATCAACAAAGCGAGTTGAAGATTCCATACATGGGTTGATGAAGCTTTGCTTGTTGTAGAACTGAACCGTCGTTACGTTCGATGTATCTTGAGGATCCATCAGGCGGTACTCGTTCGCTTCTGCTTCTTTACCTTCTTCCATTAGACGGTCGTAACGTGCTTCCATTGATACCACTGCTGCACGAGCGTGTGCTGGCATATCGATTTCAGGAATCACTTCGATGTTACGCGCTTTCGCGTACTTCAAGATGTCCACGTAGTCTGCTTTGCTGAAGAAGCCAGAACCAAAGTTGTCTGTCGTTGCACCTGAGCCAAGCTGAGGCAGTAAACAGCTTTTCTCTTCCAAATCGAAACAACGGTTAGCGCCAACTTCAGTCAGCTCAGGCAGACCCGGGATTTCTAAACGCCAGCCTTCATCATCCGTTAGGTGAAGGTGTAGTTTGTTCATCTTGTACGCGGCCATTTGGTCAAGCGTTGCAAGAATCGCGTCTTTAGAGTGGAAGTTACGAGCCACGTCCACCATCACACCACGGTAATCAAAACGCGGCGCATCTTTAATAGACAGTTGTGGTAGAGAATCAGCATTTTGGCTATCTACCAGGCCAAAGATAGATTGTACTGCGTAGAAAGCACCTGCTTGGTCAAACGCTTTAATCGCAATACCGTCGCCTTTGATGCTCATTTCGTAAGCACCAGATTTTGCCAATTCACCGGTGAAGTCTGCAGGAACAACAGTGATGCTTACAGGAAGATCACCACGAACATCCACACCTACCACTTCTGCACGATCTTGGATTACCGCGTATTGAGTTGCATCGAAAGCGGCTTTAGGCAGCGCAATACCCGCCGCGATATCTACCGTACCGTTACCTGCTTCAACAGACAGTGGCGTTGGTAGTAACGTGGTTGATACGTCTTGTTTTACTAGGTCTTCGTTCTTCTCGAAACGAGACACAGCGCTCGCAAATACGTTGTTGTCATCTGGCGTACGTTTTAGGTTGTTACCCTCAAGGCCAGTCACGAAAGATGCAACGTCTTCTGTGTTAAGAGAAGCGATCATCTTAGGCTCTGCATTTGGTGCAGCAACGAAAGCGCCTGGCATGAAGTCGGTTTCAAAGAGCTGCCAGTATTCAGCAACAAGAGGAAGCACAACCTCTTCACCCGCAGCAAAACCATCAAACTTATCTGTTGGTTCTAGTTTGTGTAGATCACCCGTTACGCGAGAGATTTTAAACTGTTCGTTTTCAACATCCAGAATCAGACGAATGCTATGGAAGTAAATAGCCCAATCTTTTGAGTCAACCGCTTCACCTTGGTTAACCAGCGTCATGTTTACCTTGTTACAAGACGCCCACTCAGCCCCTAAGTCCTGACAAGCAAGACCTTCGTTTGCACCGTGGTTAGTCAACACTTGGTATTGAATATCAAGATTATTAGCCAACGAATTTACAACTTGTTGTTCAGAGCTTTGCAGCGCAGAGCAACCTGCTAATGTAGTGATAACAGAAACAGCAATCAGACTAGGTTTAAACATCTTACTTCCCCAAAAAAGTCAGTGGTTCAAAACGACAATGATAAAAATCTCGGCCCCTCAAATGCGAGGTACCTAACCGTTACATTCAACATACAACCTGTTATTTCTAAGCGTAAAATAAATAGAAATAGGAAGTGATCCAGCTCAAAAAATGACACTCAGCAAAAACAATAAAAACCTAATTTTCATGGAGTTACAATACACGTCAAAATCGAACAACTTGTTTTGACGAGTTTGCTGCGATCTAGGTCACTTATATTCATGAGTTACGACTGATTTTGTAAGATTTGGATCACGCCTAATTATTTTGTGAACCATTAGTAAGCGAATTACCTATTTACCTTTCGTGAAGTGACTCTCATTTATTCGTCGTCAAAACTCGTCAATATTTTTAGAAATGACGATTTTGTCGAATACCCCACTGGAGAAATTGCACTTAACCTCACGCTATTTTGCGTATAAAGTTTAAAGGTATCTTATCTGAGGACCATTCTATGTTTCGTCTCTTGACGCTAATATCATCTCTACTTGTTACTTTGACTCCTTTTTCCTCTTATGCAGAGCCACAGCATTGGTTAGCGAAAAAAGGGGAAACCGAACTTATGATTATTGGCTCGGTACATGTGGGGGATAAAACGATGTACCCACTCCCTAGAACGGTCATCCAGCATTTAAGCCAAAGCGCAGGGTTGATTATTGAAGCAGACGTCAGGAATTCTGAAGGCTTGGTTTACCCACAAACAACCATTCTTTCTAAAGATGTTTTAGACAGAGCTCAACGTCGCCACTTAATTGAAATTGCCCAAGATTTAGGTTTGCCAGAAACTCAACTCCTAAATTCCCCACCTTGGATGGCAGCATTCACCATCCAACTCGCTTTAGTCAACAAACTGGGGTATGTCTCTGATAAAGGGGTCGACATGCACTTAATAGGACTCGCTGATAAAAAGCAAATCCCGGTCATTCCACTAGAGTCAGTGCAATTCCAAATCGATTTAATCGCAGGTCAATCAGAAGGCGGTAAAGAGATGCTTCTCTCGTCAATTGAAGAATATGATGGCGGAGAAGAGTTGGTTCAATGCTTGATAGAGAGTTGGAAGAGTGGTGATGGTAGCATGTTGGTCGAAGCCTCTTTGACCGATCATACAACAGAAGAGTTTAACCAAGCCTTTTTATACGAGCGTAATCGAGATTGGGCTAAAAAACTCGACACTGGCAGTGTTCTACCTCAACAATCGGGTCGCTTCACCGTTGTTGTTGGTGGCTTGCATTTAGTAGGTAAAGATAACCTGATTGAACTGCTTAAAAATCGGGGATTTAACATCAAACCACTGGGTAAGACGCGCCAAGCAAATTGTGATATCTAGTGATTGTGTGAAAAATGCCATTTAAATACAATTATTTAAATACAACCATTTAAAAATTCATTCAAACTTTCTTATAAAACGCCGTTAAGCTAAGTGGATACAAAACAACTCATATGAAATTTAAATATTTATTCCTATACACGATTGGAATTATGCTCACTTCTTCGCTGTCTTATGCTAAACCGCCATGCAACGTAGAAGCTTTTCAAGCTATTGATATAACTCCGGAAGTAAAAGGCGGTGTTTTAGATAAAGAGAGTGGTCAATTTCTTATTACCGAAAAACCAATGATGCGTTGCGCGAACATCACGTTTTCAACAGCCCACACTCGAAATCGCGTTGCACATATGATGAACCAAGGCTTTGAAGCGGTTTACTATGATGGAAATACAAGCAAATCTCACTCAGTAACGTTTGATGAAGACGATTTAAAAGCGGGTTACGTCAAGATTGGTCCAAATCACCCAAAGACCGCTTATGTCTGCTTCACTACTTCTGAAACTCCTATCAATACTATCTCGTGTGACATCAAGTAATAAATTTACTCACTCTAAAAAATGAAAAGGCCCTACATTTCTGTAGAGCCTTCCTCTCAATACGTGTCGGTGAAGTGCCATATTCGAACATCAGGCGAACCCCAATTTGATTCGATACTATTGAAGTCTAAAATTACTAGCGCTAAAAACGACGAAAGCCTGCTCATTGAGCAGGCTTTCTAAAAGTGGTCGGTGAAGAGGGATTCGAACCCCCGACCCTCTGGTCCCAAACCAGATGCGCTACCAAGCTGCGCTATTCACCGAGATGTTTAACTGAGGAATTGTCCCCGTCAACGAATGCGTATATTACGGATTCTGAACTGTGGCGCAAGTGCTTTTTACAAAAAAACCTTAGGTCTTAATTCGTTTGATGAATAACTGAACACTAGCACGTAAAATGTGACTGATAACTCACAACAAAATACAGTTTATTAACCTTAGCAACATAATTGATCCAGATCAGTGTGCAACAAGACACCGCCATTTAGTTTATTCCTGTCGGGAACATCTTGGAGGAAACGTATGGACTTTTGGCTTGATCTCCTATTTGGTAATGCAGTGGGTCTATCGTCAATGATAGTAATTTTTGGGGCAATTGGTCTGATGTTATTTTACGGCGGTTTCTTCATATACAAGATCATGAACGACAAATCTCCTCACTAGATCTCGCTTAGCTCTAGAAACGCTTTGCACCGGAGTCGGTTACTTGCCTACTCCGGTTTTTTATTTGATCTCAATGCACCACTCATTGATATAATCCTATTATTCTTCCCTGTTCTTAATGAGATTACTGCTATGTCTCACGACGACGATTTTGATCTATTTCAACAGATGATGGGCGATGTAAAGCCAATCACTCAAGACACCACCGAACACAAAAAAGTACACCAAGTAACAGAAGCACAGCTCGCAAAACGCGAAGCAGCAATCTGGTTAACGGAAGATGACCCAGAATACCTATCACTTGATCACGCTGAAATGCTCAAGCCAGAGGACTTTGTTGAGTTCAAACGTGATGGTGTACAGGACGGGGTTTACCGCAAACTTCGCCTTGGTAAGTATCCAATCCAAGCTCGCTTGGATTTGCACCGTAAAACATTGAAAGAAGCACGTGATGAAGTCGTGACGTTTTTAAAGCAATGCCTATCAATGGACATTAGAACGGTCGTTATCGTCCATGGTCGAGGAGAACGCTCAAATCCACCTGCAATGATGAAAAGCTTTGTTAGCAGTTGGCTACGACAAATAAAGGAAGTCCAATGCGTCCATAGTGCGCAACGCTTTCACGGTGGAACTGGAGCCGTTTACGTCCTACTTAGAAAAAGTGCGGAAAAGAAATTAGAAACCCGCGAACGTCACCAAAAACGGTTAGGCTAAATTTCACCCTAATGCTAGAATGCCCGCCCTTATTCTTCCTTCCCCTTAAAGGAAGGGAGCTTCATTCGCCGTTGTGAAACGTTAGGAGACAAAAATGTCACAAGACAACGCTAAACGATTAAATAAATTCATCAGTGAAACGGGGTTTTGCTCACGCCGTGAAGCAGACAGACTGATTGAGCAAGGCCGTGTCACCATTAATGGCAACAAACCTGAAATGGGGACAAAAGTGCTACCTGGTGATGATGTTTGTGTGGATGGTAAGCCAGTGGCAGCAAAAGAGAAGCCGATTTATATCGCTCTCAATAAACCAACAGGCATCACCTGTACAACTGAGAGAGACGTCCCTGGAAACATCGTTGATTTCATCGGCCACCAAAAACGTATCTTTCCGATCGGCCGCTTAGACAAACCCTCTGATGGTCTGATCTTTTTGACCAACGATGGCGACATCGTGAACAAAATCCTTCGCGCAGGCAACAGCCACGAAAAAGAGTACGTCGTACGCGTGGACAAGCCAATTACAGGCGAGTTTCTCAAACAGATGTCGAGTGGCGTTAAGATTCTCGACACAGTCACCCTACCTTGTAAGGTAACGAAAGAAACTAAATTCTCTTTCCGTATTGTGCTCACTCAAGGACTTAACCGTCAGATCCGTCGCATGTGTGAAGCGCTGGGCTATGAAGTATTCAAGCTGCGTCGCGTACGCATCATGAATATCTCTCTTGATGGTATTCCCAATGGGAAATGGCGTTATCTAAGTGACGAAGAAGTGGCAGAGATCCTAGCAATGTGTGAAGGCTCGGTAGGTACAGAAGAAGCATCAAAAACAGACTCTAGAGGTCGCAACATTCGTAAAGCGACCGACGCGAAGCTGTTTGATAGCCGTGAAGAAAACCAAGATTCTACTGCTCGTCGTAACCAGAAGACACGAACTTTCCGCGGTAACAATGCTGATGAATTCCGTCATGCACCAAACTCGAAAAAAGGTCAACAAAAGCGTCGTCAGCGTGATGATGAAGGCGGACGTCCAGCTAAAGAACATTACAAAGCGAAATCACAAGGTGAACGCAGCAGACCGCAAGGCGAGCATGGTAAATCGCACCGTAAACCAGATGCATCGAGCAATACGCATTCAGCAAACAAGCCTCAATCACTGAGTAAGCCTAAGCAGCATTACATGAACCCAAATGCCGCGAAACCAAGCAAACCAGCTAAACGCACTGGTGGTACATTGAGTCTGAAGAAGTAACGCTTCACTGACAGGCAAGATCAAAAAAGGACGCTCATGAGCGTCCTTTTTATTTGTCATGAGTTTACAAACAAAGAGGTGCAAACTGACCACGAGTTAAGCTCAGCAAATCTCTCGGGGCTAACTCAATTTCTAAACCACGTTTACCAGCACTCACACAGATTTTGTCTTGCTCTGCTGCGCTTTCGTGCAAAAAAGTAGGTAAGGCTTTCTTCTGCCCTAGTGGGCTAATTCCACCAACGACATAACCTGTGGTCTTTTGGGCGATTTCCGGATCAGCCATATCGGCCTTTTTGCCCTTCGCTGCTTTCGCCGCCAGTTTTAGGTTCAGCTTTTGGTCAACAGGGATAATCGCAACCGCAAGGTTCTTTGGCTCCCCGTTCAAGCAGAACAGCAAGGTTTTAAATACTGTTTTCGGCTCCTGCCCCAGTACTTCAGCAGCCTCCAAGCCATAACTATCGGCTCTAGGGTCATGCTCATACTGATGAATCGTGTGTGGAATTTTTTTCTTTTTCGCAAGATTAATGGCCGGAGTCATCAAGATTCTCCTCATAAAAACAAAAAGCGCAGATTGAATTGGATCTGCGCTTTTAGTTAATGATATCAGCGAGTTTGAGTCAATCGCTTTTTCTCTGTTGGGTTACTGATCAATCGCCGTATCAACTAAATACGTGATTTCACCTGAAGGGGCATACTCATTAACATCAATAGGGCTATGTGTTTCTAAATAATCCTTCAAAACCTCAGCATCGGTAAAACCTGTATTTACATACCCTGGATGATCGTCGATTTTAGGGTAACCATCTCCACCAGCAGCATTATAGCTTGGTACGGTAAAGCGGTAATTACCATCTAAGCGAAGTTGCTTATTACCAATGAACACATTGGTTACCTCACCATTATTGATACTCATCGCAATGCCGGCAAACTGCGCGTAAGCTCCAGAGTCGACAGGTTTAGTTGCAACGACATTTAGGTAATCCAATACTTCTTTGCCCGTCATATCAACGTAAGAGACCATATTGCCAAATGGCTGAACAGTCAGCACATCTTTGTAGGTAATCTCACCTGCTGCAATCGAATCGCGAACGCCGCCAGAATTCATTACGGCGAAATCTGCTTTCGCACGTTCCATGTGAGCCGTTGCAATTAATCGACCTAAGTTTGTTTGCTGGTAACGAACCACATTGCGGTCACCCTCAAGCTTACCGTTAGATTCTGCAATCTTCACGTTTAGTTTGCCCTGACCTTTTTCTTGATAAGGACGAAGAAACTCAAGCATCATTTCGTCTTGTTTAATCTCATCTTGGATCAAGACTCGTTGCGACTGACCATCAACTTTAACTTTCTTTTTCAAGTTTACAGGGATTAGATCGTAGCTCACCATCGAGAGTTCGCCATTACGAAACTCGTAATCGGCGCGTCCCACATATTTCCCCCACTCATGTGCCTGAACAATAAAGGTACCATTTTGTTTATCGGGCTGACATTCATCACCTGGTTTAAAGTTCTTTTTGATAACGTTTGGACCTTCCATGCACACAGGTTCTTGTGAGTGTCCTCCAACGATCATGTCGAGATCGCCGTCATTCAAATAACGAGCTAACGCCACATCGCCAGGAGCATTGATGCCTCTATTACCATTTTCATAGTGTCCCATATGCGTGACAGCAAAAATCAGATCTGGATACTCTGTTTCTTTCAGTTCTGCAATCAGCTTCTTGGCTTCTTCTTTTGGGTCACGGAAGTCAATTTGTTCAATGAATTCAGGGTTGCCAAGTTTCGCTGTGTCTTCGGTTGTAAGGCCAATGACCGCAATTTTAATGCCCTGCTTTTTAAACATCGCATATGGTTGGAATAAACGCTTGCCAGTATTTTTATCGTAAATATTGGCAGACAACATCGGAAAGTTTGCCCACTCTTGCTGCTTGAATAGCACGTCCAATGGATTATCAAACTCATGATTACCTAGAGCCATCGCATCGTAACCAATTTTGCTCATGCCTTTAAAATCCGGCTCGGCATCTTGTAAATCAGACTCAGGTACTCCTGTGTTGATGTCACCACCAGAAAGCAGTAACACGCTGCCCCCCTCAGCCTGTATTTCTTCGCGCAAATCATCGATTAACGTTTTACGCGCCGCCATGCCATATTCACCGTATCGATTTTGCCAAAAGCGACCATGATGATCGTTAGTGTGCAACACGGTCAATTTATAGGTTGTATCGGCATTCCATTCTGGTGCAGGTTGCGTAGCACACCCAGCTAACGAGGCCAAGATAGCGGCACTCAAAACAGTTTTGATCATCAGACGCTGATTCATTTATTTACCTTTTTCTTATTGGGATTACTGAAGCACATTCTAAGCATTCGATCTATTTGAAAACCACGTGCACCCTAACACATTGATTTAATAATTATGATGCATTGTTTAGCAATAACAAATTCATCAGTAACAAGTTTGAGAATTCACGGCTTTTCAGATAAAAAAATAGCCAACACTCGGTTGGCTATAGTATTTGTTACCACCAGTCATCTGGCGTTTACTTGATATCTATATCTGCAAAGCTCTTGATCAGATCATCAAGCGATTTCATTTGTGCTAAGAATGGCTCTAACTTGTCTAGAGGCAGTGCAGATGGGCCATCACAACGCGCTTGGTCTGGGTTTGGGTGCGCTTCGATAAATAGACCTGCGATGCCTGTCGCTAGACCCGCTTTTGCAAGCTCAACTGTCTGCTCACGACGGCCGCCAGATGCTGCGCCTGATGGGTCACGCATTTGTAGTGAGTGCGTTACGTCAAAGATGATTGGGCTACCTTTCGAAGCATTTTTCATCACACCAAAACCAAGCATGTCTACAACTAGGTTATCGTAACCGTGGCAAGAACCGCGCTCACATAGGATGATCTTGTCGTTACCGCACTCTGCGAACTTCTCAACGATGTTTCCCACTTGACCAGGGCTCATAAATTGAGGTTTCTTCACGTTGATAACCGCACCTGTTTTGGCCATAGCTTCAACAAGGTCAGTTTGGCGAGCTAGGAATGCAGGAAGCTGAATAACGTCTACCACGTCAGCGACAGGTTGAGCTTGCGCTTCAGTGTGAACGTCCGTGATGATCTTTACACCAAAAGTGTCTTTCAGCTCCTGAAAGATTTTCATACCTTCTTCCAGACCTGGACCGCGGTATGAATGAACAGAACTGCGGTTTGCTTTGTCAAACGACGCCTTAAATACGTAAGGAATACCAAGTTTTTCCGTTACTTTTACGTAGTGCTCACAGATCTGCATCGCAAGATCACGAGACTCAAGAACGTTCATACCTGCAAATAGGGTGAATGGCTTGTCGTTAGCAACCTGAATGTCGCCGATATTAACGATTTTCTGTTCCATTTTGATTCTCTTTTTCTGTCCACGATACGCCACAGTTCGGCACATCGATAAAATTAGTGAAGTGTGACGTGCGTTTCACTCATCACATTAACTTGTGATTTTAGTAGCTCGGAAGCCGGATCGTCAGGGCATTGGTCAATAAAGTACTGAAAATCTGATACCGCTACTTGAGGGCACTCTAGCTGTTGGAAAATAAAACCACGGTCACGAATTTCGTATGGGTCATCTGGCACAAACGTTAGAGCAAGATTTGTACAACGTAATGCCAGCGTATAATGCTCTTCACGCAACATCGCACTTTTAATCAATGCCAACCAGCGACCAATAATTGTTGGGTTGTCAGCTTCCTCAAAATGTTCAGGCTTTAGCTGAGCTAACGGTCCTTCCTGGCCAATAAGCCAAGCTTGAAGAATCCTTTCACCTACATACTCACCATTAAATGGGTTGATGTAGTCTGGCTTCTTATGCATCCAATCGACTTTTAACAGGAACTGAGTAGGGAAAGTAACTCCCTTCAACGGGAACCCCAGCTTTTTGCCTAGGTATAACAAAATCGAACCTAAGCTCACAGGAATACCTTTTCTGCGCTCCAACACTTTATCGATGAAGCTGTTGTCCGAAATAAAGTATTCCTGCTCGTCGCCTTTGAACCCCCACTCGTGGAAAAACAGTCGTAGGAATGCATCAAATCGTTGCTCTTCATCGGTTTCATGAACAAGCGTGGCTTCTGCATCTTTGTAAAGACGCTCTAACTCTTGTTTCGCCCAATGTACTTTGGTTTCTGGGTTAATCGCTTTGTTTAGCTCAAGCGCACCTTCCACCAACGGTATATTGTCAAAATCTTCGTCAAAAAACTCTAACATGACGTCTATCCAAATAACGTAGGGCTCTTAGACACAGCAATGTTTGCAGCCATGACCAACCAACCTAATGCGCCGAAAAAGCCAAATATCTTCAGTAGGTTGTTTTTCGCAAGTTTCAATGAGAAGAATCCAAGCGCAATGTACGCCAGTACGCAGGTGATTTTGTTTGTTAACCACGGTGCGGCATCGGTAAACGGGATGAAACCCGTAATGAAAATAAGCGCGATACCTGACACTAGCAATGCAGTATCAACGATGTGGGGAAACACTTTCAAAAAGCGATTATTTCGCTTCGGTGAGTTCATCATCATTAACACGAATCGGATCGATAGTAGCGTCGCGCTGAGAGCGATCGTCACTAAGTGTATGTGTTTTAGAGCTACGTACATTTTTCTTCTCTTTTTAGTTAGTGTTTGCTGACTTCCATGATTAACTGGCCAGACAACCAAGTGTTACTCGATCGTTACCGCCATAATCTTTTTCCGTAGCGACCTGTTGGTAACCAAAGCCACGCATTATCTCACGCACCGCCTCACCTTGATCATAACCATGTTCAAATGCCAGCCAACCGCCCACTTCAAGATACTGACGAGCAAGATCCGAGATATGACGAATATCAGCTAAGCCATTCTCTTTAGCAACTAATGCAGATTTTGGCTCAAAGCGCACATCGCCTTGGGATAAATGTGGATCTTTTTCATCAATATATGGCGGGTTGGAGACAATTAAAGCAAACTTCATACCTTCTGTAATAGGCTCAAACCAACTGCCTTGAGCAAAGGTCACATTTTTGATGTTTAGCTGCTCAGCATTGTACTCTGCAAGTGCTTTCGCTTCTTGCTTAAGGTCTACGCCCATCACTTGACGCTTTGGCATTTCAGATGCAAGCGCGATGGCGATAGCTCCCGTCCCCGTTCCAAGATCTAAAATAGGCCCAGTCTGCTCGTAGGTCTTATCGAGTGCAACTTCGACCAAACGTTCTGTATCCGGTCTTGGGATCAAGGTAGAGGGAGAAACTTTGAATGGTAAAGACCAAAACTCTCGCTCACCAATAATATAAGCGACGGGTTCACCAGTTAAACGTCGTTCAAGTAGAGCGTCAAACTGAGATTTTTGCTCTGCTTCTAATGCTTTTTCTGGCCAGGTCAGCAGGTAAGTTCGTGGTTTGCCAAGGACATGGCAAAGGAGTACAGCTGCATCGAGAGAAGGCGACTCTTTGCCGCCTTCTGCCAGTTTCGCCGTCGCACTTTTCAGTGCTTGCTCAATCGATTGAACTTGGCTCATCGATTAGCCGTTCTCTGCGAGCGCCGCAAGTTGGTCTGCTTGGTGCTCTTGAATCACAGGATCAATCAAGCTCTGCAGGTCACCTTCCATCACTTCGTTCAAACGATAGATGGTCAGGTTGATACGGTGATCAGACACACGACCTTGTGGGTAGTTGTATGTACGAATACGGTCACTACGGTCACCAGAACCTAGAAGGTTACGACGTGTATCAGACACTTCTGCGGCACGACGCTCTTCTTCCGCTTGAACGATACGAGCAGCAAGAACCGCCATTGCTTTCGCTTTGTTCTTGTGCTGTGAACGCTCATCCTGACACTCTACTACCGTACCCGTTGGTAAGTGGGTAATACGAATTGCAGAATCCGTGGTGTTAACGTGCTGACCACCCGCGCCAGATGCACGGAACGTATCGATTTTCAGGTCTGCTGCTTTGATTTCAGGCAGATCCGCTTCAGGGATTTCCGCCATTACTGCTACTGTACAAGCAGAAGTATGCACACGGCCTTGAGATTCAGTTGCAGGAACACGCTGTACACGGTGACCGCCTGACTCAAATTTCAACACGCCGTATGCACCGTCGCCGCTTACTTTCGCGATCATCTCTTTGTAACCACCGTGCTCTGCCTCGTTTGAAGACATGACTTCGATGCGCCAGCCACGCTTTTCTGCGTACTTGCTGTACATACGGAATAGATCACCCGCGAAGATACCCGCTTCGTCGCCACCCGCACCTGCACGAATTTCTAGGAAACAGTTACGATCATCGTTCGGATCTTTTGGCAGAAGAAGAATCTGTAACTCATCAGTAAGACGCTCAATCGTCGCTTTCGCTTCTTTGATTTCTTCTTGCGCCATTTCACGCATTTCTTCGTCGTCTTCGTTTGCCATCTCTTCAGCGGCGACAAGATCTTCTTGTGCTTGTTGATAAGCTTGGAAGCACTTGGTTACTTCTTCTAGCTGAGAGTACTCTCTTGATAGAGCACGGAATTTGTCCTGATTTCCAATTACATCAGGATCACCAAGAAGATGTTGAACTTCTTCGTAACGTTCTACTAGCGTTTCTAGCTTAGTCAGAATAGAGGCTTTCATAGTGTCGTTTTCTTAATAAAAAGCGTGAGTTATAGATCATCCAAGCCAAGTGTTTGGCGGATAATCGTTAATTTTGCTGGTTCGCCTTGCTCTGCTGCACTTTGCAATGCGCGAGTTGGAGCGTGAATCAGTTTGTTGGTGAGTTTATTACTCAGCTCGCGCAGCACTTTCTCCGGATCTGCGCCTGCCGCTAAAGATTGCAAACTTTTGCTCAGTAACTCTTCACGAATTTCGTTGGCTGATTTGCGATAGTCGCGAATACTATCGACGGCTTGCAGTGAACGCAACCATGTCATAAATGCAGCGCTTTCTTCACTAACAATCGCTTCAGCTTGAATCGCTTCGACTTTACGCTGCTCAATGTTGCTGTCGATGATAGATTGCAAGTCATCAACAGAATACAGATATGCGTCGTTCAGTTCACCGACTTCCGACTCCACATCTCGCGGCACCGCAATATCGACTAACAAGATAGGTTGATGTCGGCGCTGCTTTAGAGCCGTTTCGACCATACCTTTGCCAATAATAGGCAATGGGCTCGCCGTTGAGCTAATCACAATATCCGCTTTCGCCAAATGTTCAGGAATTTCGTTCAAACTGATCACTTCTGCGCCAAATTGGTCCGCTAAGCCTTGCGCGCGCTCTTTAGTGCGGTTCGCGACAATCATTTTTGTGCAACCGTTGGACGCTAAATGCTTCGCGACCAATTCAATCGTCTCGCCCGCACCAACTAAAAGCACGGTTGAATCTGATAACGACTCAAAAATATGTTTTGCCAGTGTACATGCCGCATAAGCCACGGACACGGCATTACCACCAATATCTGTCTCTGTTCTTACCCGTTTGGCGACTGAGAACGTCTTTTGAAACAGTTTATCAATCGAGGCATCGACAGCTTGATGATCTCGCGAGTCAGAAAATGCTTGCTTTACCTGCCCCAAAATTTGAGGCTCACCCAACACCAGAGAGTCAAGACCGCACGATACGCGCATCAAATGCTTTATTGCAGCTTGTTCTTCATGAACATACAAACTCGGCATTAAATCTTCGCGGCTCACTTGATGAAATTGAGCAAGCCAATCGATCAACTTGTTTCGCGCTCCTTGCTTAACATCGCAGTACAACTCAGTTCGGTTACAGGTTGAAACAATCACACTGCCGTTAACCGCTTCGTGCTCTCTAAGTTGCTCGAGTGCAGGGCCGAGTTTATCCGGACCAAACGCCACCTTCTCTCGCAAGTCGACAGACGCTGTATTGTGATTAATTCCAATAGCAAGCAAGGACATCTAACGTGGTATCTCTGGGATAGGTTATAAAATAGGTCCAGAATTTTACTGTAAGCACGCATTTATTGAAAGGGTAAGCCGGATTTGTTTTCCTAAGTGCGACTTTTCAATGCTATAGTTGTGAGCGATTCCCGATGAAACTGATTAATAAGCCATCAAACATGACGTTACGCTCCTTTATTCTTTTTTTCTTGTCGAGCTTACTGCTCGCTGGTTGTTCGTCCGTTCCTGAAAGTGTTACCAGCGTTGAATGGCAAGCTCATGAGCAGCGACTCGAAACCATCCAAGATTTTCAAGCAACGGGGAAACTTGGTTATATTGGCCCAGACCAAAGACAAAATTTAAACTTCTACTGGAAACATTCTTCAGCACTAAGCCAGTTGCGTTTAACAACGATTCTCGGACAAACGGCATTAAAGCTCACCATCACCCCACAAGGCGCCACAGTAGAAACTTACGATGATCAGGTCCTTTCTTCTCGCAGTGCTAATCAGCTGATTTACCGTCTTACAGGGTTGATGATGCCCGTCGATCACATGCCTGACTGGCTATTAGGTCTACCGACCGATGCCGACAAATTCCAACTGTCTCCAACCAATACACTGCAAGCGTTAAACAAACAAATTGGTTTAAATGATTGGAGTATCGCTTATCAACGATATGGCGACGTTCAATGGCATGAACAGTCTCTCCCTCTGCCAAATAAGCTGAAACTCACCACAGCTGATGTCAAAATAAATCTAGTGATCACAAAATGGAACATCACCCAATGATTGAACTTTCAACACGCTGGCCATCACCAGCGAAATTGAATCTCTTTCTATATATCAACGGCCGTACAGAGAATGGCTACCACGAGTTACAAACCTTATTCCAATTCGTCGATCACGGCGATGAGCTCACCATTCAAGCGAACCATTCTGGTGATATTACGATTTCTCCAGAGATAGAAGGTGTGCCTCTTCAAGACAATTTAATTTGGAAAGCAGCAACCGCGCTTCAAGCTTACTCAAACTGCCCTTTTGGCGCGCATATTGAGCTACAGAAAGTGCTGCCTATGGGTGGAGGCATTGGTGGGGGCTCATCGAATGCAGCTACAGCATTAGTGGCACTGAATTACTTATGGCAACTGAATCTAACTGACGACGAACTGGCTGAAATAGGTTTAAAACTAGGCGCAGACGTGCCCGTATTTGTGCGCGGATTTGCAGCTTTTGCTGAAGGTGTTGGTGAAAAACTCTCTCCTGCTTATCCCGAAGAAAAGTGGTATTTAGTCGTCAGACCCAATGTATCTATCGCAACCGTCGACGTTTTTTGTCATCCAGATCTAACGCGAAACACCCCAAAACGAGATCTAGAAACACTTTTAAATACGCCAAGCGTAAACGATTGCGAAAAAATTGTACGAATGCTCTACCCAGAGGTTGATAAGCAACTTTCTTGGCTGCTACAATACGCGCCGTCAAGATTGACGGGGACAGGATCTTGCGTTTTTGCTGAATTTTCGAGCAAATCTGAAGCAGAAACTATCCTTGCACAACTCTCTGATAAAGTCTCGGCATTTATCGCTCAAGGGCGCAATATTTCGCCATTAAAAGAGACTTTGGCTGAATACCAATCAGCCTCACACCGACCTATTTAAACTGGACGCAAACCCGAGGTTTCCACCGTGCCTGATATGAAGCTATTTGCTGGTAACGCAACACCTGAACTAGCCCAACGTATTGCTGATCGTCTTTACATCTCTCTTGGTGATGCATCTGTTTCTCGCTTTTCTGATGGCGAAGTTGCAGTTCAAATCAATGAGAATGTTCGTGGTAGCGATGTTTTCATCATTCAATCCACTTGTGCACCGACTAACGACAACCTAATGGAATTGGTTGTTATGATTGATGCAATGCGCCGTGCTTCAGCAGGCCGTATCACTGCAGTTATCCCTTACTTCGGCTACGCTCGCCAAGACCGTCGTGTACGTTCTGCGCGTGTGCCAATTACTGCAAAAGTTGTTGCTGATTTCCTATCTAACGTTGGTGTTGACCGCGTTCTAACTATCGACCTACACGCAGAGCAAATTCAAGGCTTCTTCGATGTACCTGTAGACAACATCTTCGGCACGCCAGTGCTACTTGAAGATATGCAGGCTCGCGGTCTAGATAACCCTGTAGTGGTATCTCCTGACCTAGGTGGCGTTGTTCGTGCTCGTGCAACAGCAAAAGCACTAGGCGACATCGACATCGCAATCGTAGATAAGCGTCGTCCACGTGCAAACGTTTCTGAAGTAATGAACCTAATCGGTGATGTTGAAGGTCGTGACTGTGTGATCGTTGATGACATGATCGACACAGGTGGCACACTATGTAAAGCAGCTGAAGCACTAAAAGAGCGCGGTGCTAAGCGTGTATTCGCTTACGCTACTCACGCAGTATTCTCAGGCAACGCTGCGGATAACATCAAGAACTCAGTTCTTGACCAAGTTATCGTAACTGACTCTATCTCTCTGTCTAAAGAGATGGCTGCAACAGGTAAAGTGACAACACTAAGCCTATCTCGCATGCTGGCTGAAGCGATTCGTCGTATCAGCAACGAAGAGTCAATCTCTGCAATGTTCAACTAATACGAACATTTCAGTTACACTGATTTCAAAAGCACCCCTCTTTGGGGTGTTTTTTTATTTGTACTGATAACTAGAAAATCCCTTGGTCGCCCACCGCGAGTTTTCTGTGCTATCATACTGCGCTTTTTGAGATTCCAGAGAGATCCTAACCTTGAGTCAACAAATCAAACTTCTTGTTGGTCTTGCTAATCCAGGACCAGAATACGCCAGAACTCGTCACAATGCGGGCGCTTGGGTTGTAGAAGAATTAGCACGCGTTCACAACGTTACACTGAAGAACGAACCAAAGTTTTTTGGTCTAACAGGACGCATTATGGTCAATGGCCAGGATCTCCGTTTGCTTATCCCAACCACCTTCATGAATCTATCAGGTAAATCGATCGCAGCGCTTGCGAAATTTTATCAAATTAAACCTGAAGAGATCATGGTTGCTCATGACGAGCTAGACTTACCGCCAGGTGTCGCTAAGTTTAAAAAAGGTGGGGGTCACGGTGGACACAACGGTCTGCGTGACACCATTAGCAAACTGGGCAATAACAAAGATTTTTATCGTCTTCGTATTGGCATTGGTCATCCGGGACACAAAGATAAAGTGGCGGGTTTTGTATTAGGTAAAGCGCCAGCTAAAGAGCAAGAGCTTTTAGATGCAGCAGCTGACGAGGCTGTTCGTTGTCTAGATATCCTGATTAAGGATGGCCTATCTAAAGCACAAAATCGCCTCCACACGTTCAAAGCTGAATAAGGTTACTATCATGGGTTTTAAATGTGGCATCGTTGGTCTACCTAACGTAGGTAAATCAACTCTGTTCAACGCACTAACTAAAGCGGGTATCGAAGCAGCAAACTTCCCGTTCTGTACCATTGAACCAAACACTGGTGTGGTTCCTGTGCCAGATCTACGTCTAGACGCACTAGCTAAGATCGTTAACCCACAGAGAGTTCTTCCAACGACGATGGAGTTCGTGGACATCGCTGGTCTTGTTGCTGGTGCATCACGTGGTGAAGGTTTAGGTAACAAATTCCTAGCTAACATCCGTGAAACAGACGCGATTGGCCACGTTGTACGTTGTTTTGAAAACGAAAACATTGTTCATGTTTCAGGTAAAGTTTCACCTATTGAAGATATCGAAGTGATCAACCTTGAACTTGCAATGGCTGACCTAGATTCTTGTGAGCGAGCGATTCAACGTAACGCGAAGAAGGCAAAAGGCGGCGATAAAGACGCAAAATTTGAACTAACCGTACTAGAAAAACTGTTACCAGTACTAACTGAAGGCGGCATGGCACGCACGGTTGAGCTATCTAAAGAAGAGTTAGCAGCAATCGGCTATCTAAACTTCCTAACACTGAAGCCAACTATGTACATTGCAAACGTAAACGAAGATGGCTTCGAAAATAATCCATATCTAGATGCGGTTCGTGAGTTCGCAGAAAAAGAAAACAATGTCGTTGTACCTGTATGTGCGGCTATCGAATCTGAACTATCTGAACTGGAAGATGAAGATCGCGAAGAATTCCTAGCAGATATGGGGATCGAAGAGCCGGGCCTAAACCGTGTAATTCGCTCTGGTTACGAACTACTGACTCTACACACCTACTTCACAGCAGGTGTTAAAGAAGTACGTGCTTGGACAATCCCTGTTGGTGCAACTGCACCTCAGGCGGCAGGTAAGATCCACACTGACTTCGAGAAAGGCTTTATTCGTGCAGAAGTAGTCGGTTACGACGATTTCATCCAATTCAATGGTGAAAATGGCGCAAAAGACGCAGGTAAATGGCGTCTAGAAGGTAAAGACTACATCGTAAAAGATGGTGATGTTGTACACTTCCGCTTCAATGTTTAATTAAATGAATGAATTCTAAACACTTCATTTACACTAAAAGCCAGCTGCTAAGCTGGCTTTTTTAATACCTTAAGTAAATGAGCAAAAATAAATTACCTAACTGCAAGCTAATTTATTTCCAGTTTTAGATCATAAACACGCCTCTTTGTTTAAAAAGGAAGCGAACGAGGTTTTTTCCGAAATTTATTAAAAAAAACTGTTGACGGATCTCACTCAACTTCGCATAATGCGCGCCGTTCCCAACGACAAGGCAACAAAGCGTTGAGAACAAAAAATACGGTTTTGGCTACGTAGCTCAGCTGGTTAGAGCACATCACTCATAATGATGGGGTCACAGGTTCGAATCCCGTCGTAGCCACCATTCCTAAATGTTCTTTTTATCAGAGCAGTTAGGAATAGATGCGGAAGTGGCGGAATTGGTAGACGCACCAGATTTAGGTTCTGGCGCCGCAAGGTGTGAGAGTTCAAGTCTCTCCTTCCGCACCATATTTCAAATAGTCATTGTGACTATTGCCTGCAGGTCTATCGCCAAGCGGTAAGGCAGCGGCTTTTGATGCCGCCATTCCCTGGTTCGAATCCAGGTAGACCTGCCATTATTCAAGTGCGATTCCTTTATAAAAGGGGTTGTCACTGAGAGCGTGAAGGTTTATATTGTCTCGCTCCAAAAGATGGCTACGTAGCTCAGCTGGTTAGAGCACATCACTCATAATGATGGGGTCACAGGTTCGAATCCCGTCGTAGCCACCATGAACAACGTTATTTAGGTCTTTACCAATTACCTTGATAACT